>JAYUAV010000063.1:0-5144 GCA_043741175.1 Verrucomicrobiota bacterium | reverse complement strand
TAGGGCGCGTCACTCCGTGCGCGCCGTTCCGCAGTGGCACTCCGACGGCGCGCACGGAATGACGCGCCCTACCAGTTTTCGGTAAGGATTAAGATTTTAAGACAGAACTCTCGAACAAACTATGCAACGACAATTTGATCACGATTTGGCGGAGTTGAAGCAGATGCTGCTCACGATGGCGAGTCACGCGGAGAAATCTGTCAGTGATGCCGTGAACGCACTCGTCAATCGCGATCTCGATCTCGCACTCGACGTCAAAGCGAACGACGAAGTGTTGGATCGCTTTGAGCTGGAAGTGGACGAGATGGCCATCAACCTTCTCGCCAAAGCCCCGCTCGCCAGCGAACTCCGCCTCGTGACCGTCGCGATGAAGCTGTCGCAGAATCTCGAACGCGTCGGTGATGAAGCGACGAAGATCGCCAAGCGTGCCCGCGACCTGAGCAAAGAGCCGCCGCTGAAGTTGCAACTGGAGTTACCGAAGCTTTCCTCGCTCGCGCTGGGTTTGTTGAAATCCGCACTCGATTCGTTTGTGCAGAAAGATTCTTCTGCGGCGCGTGCTGTGATCCCGCGTGACAAGGAAGTCAACGCGTTGCACAAGCAGATTCAAGCGCAGATCATCGAGCACATGAAGCAAAGCCCGGACAATATTCAGCGCTGCCTGCACCTGCTCGTCTCCACCAAGAGTTTGGAACGCATCGCCGATCACGCGACGAATATCGCCGAAGAAGTGGTCTTTCTCTGCGAAGCGCAGGACATCCGTCACGCAAGCAAGAACTGATTGGTATCCTGATTTACGCGACGCTTGCGAGTGTTCGATCAGTTGAAATAAAGCACGGCGGGATAAGTCGCGGCCCACGCCCAGATGAAGCGATTCAGGCCAAGCACGGCTGCATTGGTAATATGGAAGAACATTCCCGCTGAGAGCAGCACCAGTTTTCCTTCCCACGGCAACAACAAAACAACGGGGAATACCAACTCAAACAGAATGATCGCCCATGACGCTGCGATGCACATTTTTTTTGATCCAGCAAGATTTCGGGCGGGTGCAAACAAAACATATGGGCCGCTCGATCTCAACAAGTGTTCAAGCGCAATGCCACGACGCCAGTTCTTGTTTCTCAGTTTGGCCGCGCCCGCGAGGAAGTAGGACAAAACACTCTGCGCCGCGATCCAGCCCAGCCCGATTCGTGTCAGTCCCGGGTTTGCCACGCTGAACGAGGCGACGAGCAATCCGATCAGAACTTGAAACAACATGCTGTCGCTTCCGCCGCCGAGCGGCCCGCCAAACCGGAGGATCAATCCGGCAGTAGAGATGATCAGTGACAAATAGAAAACCGGTTCGATGACGGAAAGATATTTTCCGAATCCGCAGATCAGCACAGAGGCGAGGGCAAGCCGGACGATCATTTTAGCCGTGAGCCATTGCTTTGAAAATCCAAGAGGGCGATTTCCCGCGCACAAGCTGGCATGTCCGTGACGCGATGCGAGAATCTCCACTGATTGAAATACGACTCCAATCCCCAGCAGTATCTGTGTGGTGCGAATAGCGATGTTGGATTCGAGCGTCATTGGGATTCTTCGGCAACCGGGTGGCGAGTGGAGATGAATAGGATTTCCTCTGGCTCTCCGGGGAGCGTCATCAGGAGGCGGAACTGAAACTCATCGTTTGGCTGAGTCATGACCAATCGACTGCGAACGATGTGGATCAAGGTCTGGTGGTGCGGGCATTGTTCAAATTGTTTTGCGGCATGTGGGTTTGCTTCATCAAAGACATCAGCCGCTCGGTCAATGAAAGTTTTTTCCAACAACTCAAGATTGCCACGCGCGTTGAAAATGACGCGAGTAAGGCTGCGTGTAGAGTTCTCCACGTAAAGCGGCTGCCATTCGTGTTCACAACTCTCGCGGATGATCCGGGCGTCCAATCGTGGCACGGCTGAGAAGTCGTTAAAAAAATTCCACGACGGCAGGAACAGTTTGAGGATGTTCGAGAACTGTTCGGCGATCATTCGTTGGCTCGGTTCAACGGCAGCCACACGCTCATTTCGGACTCGCCACGATTTGCCCAAAGAGAGTAGGGGATGAGGCGCAGTTTGATGGGCGTGGGTTTGGTGGGTTTCAGTTCGCGATATAGCTGTCCGGTCCAATTTGAGTTGGTGCGGGCGAGTGCTGTTCCTTCGAGTAGCACGATACCGCCGAGCAATCGTTGGTCGTAACGAGCTCGGAGCTTGATCTCAGATGAAAGGCTGATGTCGAGCGGCTTCACGCCGCGCGGTAGGTCAACGGATTCGAGGCAATAAACAATCGGGCCGCGTTTCACTGCAACTTGGCCGAATGTTTCCTCAGCCAGCGGGTTTGCTTCAATCAATTCGGTATCCATCTGGAGATCGAGGTCAACAGTGTCACCAGTTTTCCACGCGCGGCGGATTTCGTAGTAGCTGCTCGACTTCGTAGAAGCGTCAGATGGGCGATGATTGATACGAGCGGATGCGCCTTTTGCCCAACCGGGAATCCGCAGCTTGAGGGTGAATTCTTTTTCCGGTGCAGACTTGATCTTGATCCGCACGCGACCGTTCCACGGGTATTCCGTCTCTTGCGTGAGTTTAACTTTGCCTATGCCGGACAGTTCGGTTTCCAGTTCGCTTGCGCCGTAAAGATTAACCCAGATGGTGTCGGCAGATTTGGCGTAGGCGTATTGCGCGGACTCCGCAATCGTGCGCAACAGATTCGGCGGGCAGCAGAACGAACTCACGAACGGCACACGCTGATGTTTCCATCGCAATTCCACGGGCAACGGGTCGGTTGTGCGCAGAGGATTTACGTAAAAGAAATTTGTCCCGTTGAGACTGACACCAGAGAGGACGCTGTTGTAGAGCGCGAGTTCGGCGACGTCCACGAAACGCGCTTCGCCGGTGGCGAGAAACATGCGCCAGTTCCAGAGCACGTTGCCGATGTTGGCGCAGGTTTCATTGTGGGCGGTGGTATTGGGCAGTTCGTAGTTGTGGCCATAAGCCTGATGTGTGCGCGTGATGTTCTTTTGGTCTTTCGCGCCGTAGGGCGATGCGCCGTCGTAAAGCGCGCCACAACCGCCGGTGATGTACATCTTCTGCTCGGTTAGATTGTGCCAGATGGGTTCGAGCGGATTCCAGAGATTCGTGTCACCGGTTTCCATGAACAGGTCGGCTGCACCCGCGTAGAGATAATTTGCGCGCACGGCATGGCCGATGGCGTTGGTCTGTTGCTCGAACGGGATGCGATCTTGGTTGTCGTCGCCGCCGTCGGTGATCTGGTTGCGTAGCTCAAAGAATTTCTTCGCAAGTTCGAGATAGCGCGGGTCGTGCGTCTCACGATAGAGGTCAATCATGCCCATGTAGTGCGAAGGACAAACAGAACTGCGCGCCACTTCGGGCGACGCGCTGTGGAATGTGTCGTAGAGGAAATCTGCCGTCTTGCAGGCGACGACGAGCAGGTTGGTTTTACCAGTGACGCGATGATGAATCACCGCAGTCGTCAGCAGATGCCCCATGTTATACATCTCAAAATTGTTGCGATCACTGAACGGGATGGCGTTAGTATCGCCGTTGCGCTGTTTGACGAGGACAGGAGTGTGGATATAGCCATCGGCGCGTTGTGCTTTTGCGATGGTAGCGATGATTTCGTCGAGACGTGCTTCGAGCACGGGATTCTTTTCCACGGCGAGTGTGGCGATGGCAGCTTCCATCCACTTGTAGAAATCACCGTCGTTGAATGGTGCGCCGCGATAACGGCCTTCGGTCAGCCCGGCGGCAATCTCAAAGTTGCGGAAGAACTGCGAGTAGTTCGTCCCTTCCATCAACCGCTCCATGCTCGGAATCATCTGCGTACGGCAAAGTTCGAAACGATTACACCAAAAGCCGGAAGTCCAGCGAGCTTCACCGAGAGCGAGTGGCTCGACTGTGGCGAAAGGGCTTCTGTCAGACGAGAACGCGTTGAGTTCAACGCAGAGCAGCGCGATTACACAAAGACACGCTGAAGGCGTGCAAGAAATTAGCCGGGGGTTGAGCGCAGTGATACCCCCGGTAGTTGTGCAAAAAATTGAAAGCACCCTGAAGGGGTGCAAGAATTGTGCGATGAATCCGAAAAACTCTTGCACCCATTCAGGGTGCGAAACATTTTTGGGAACGCTACCGGGGGTATCGCTCACCGACTCGCTCAACCCCCAGCTAATTTCTGTCAGACTTTCAGTCTGCTGATGCTGGATTTCAGAATTCATTTCGTTCCTTTTCCCGCATCACGTTTTTCCAGTTGCGCCGATTGCGGCACGATGCCGAGGATCACGAAGCTGCCTTTGCCGATCATCTCCAGCTTGTAACGGCCCGGTTCGTAGCGGAAGGCGTGGATGTTCACGTTCGGGCATTCGTCAATGGCCGCTGCGTTGCGGAGGACAGGGTCAATGCCGCCTCGTTCGTCGGCGTGTGAGGCGAAGTCGAGGTTCGGCACTTGCAGCCAGAGGTCACGTTCGTTTTGGAAGTAGCCGATCAACACACGCACCGGTACGGTGACTTCAAACTCGACCGGAACGTAACGCCCATTCTTGGCGGCTTCGTGCGAGAAGCGAATGCCGGTCAAGCCGGTCAACTCCGGCGCAAGTTCGGTGATGGTGTATTTACGATCTGCAAACGGCTTTGCGCCGAGTTTGACTTCGTAGGTCTCGGCATTGGTGCTGATGAGTTTGAAACTGGCGGCAGGCCACACTAATGGAGCGCCAATCTCCGAATTGGCGCGTTGCCGGTCGTTTGAGACTGGCCGATTCGGAGATCGGCGTTCCGCCAGTTCCGCCCTGAAGTCCGCCAGTTCTTTTTCATAAAGTGGCAATACATGCGACCAATGATAGTTCGTGCCAACGCCACTTGTTGCTCCGGGGAATGGGATCTTACGATGGCCGGTTTGCATGGAGTTGGCGAAGTGATAATTCTTCTGTCCAATACCGACCAGAGGTCCGAAGGCCAGGGTGCTTCGCTCCATCCATTGCAAAGCGTTTGTCATGTCAGCGATATTTTTGCTGTAGCTGAATCGGAGGACATCGAGTGCCGCCTCGGCTTTAATTGAATAGAAAGTGCTCATCCATTCAATACAAGTGATGTCATCTCGGAGACGATTAAACTCTG
>JAYUAV010000062.1:0-13042 GCA_043741175.1 Verrucomicrobiota bacterium | reverse complement strand
CGACACAGCCGCGCTCCATGCCACACAAACATGCTGATGCCTCCGCATGATTTGCGTTGAAGAAACTTTCACTCCCGCGCAATTTTATCGCATGAAACTTTACTCGGTCGGTCGTCGCACGTTTCTCAAACAGGTTGGCCTCGCTTTTCCAGCGGCTGCTGCTGCGCCCTTGTTTGTAAGCGCACAAACAAACACGCCCTCCGCTGCGCCGCTAAAAAAGATTTTCGCCAAAGAACTCAATGCCGATCTCGTCATCATCGGCGGCGGGCTCGGTGGTTGCGCGGCGGCTATCAGCGCGGCGCGGAATGGCTTGCGCGTCATCATGACGGAGGAAACGGATTGGATCGGCGGCCAACTCACATCGCAAGCCGTGCCGCCGGATGAGAATCCGTGGATTGAAATTCACGGTGGTACACAGAGCTATCAGGAATTGCGCACGCGTATCCGGGAGTATTATCGCCGCAACTTTCCGCTGACCGAGACCGCGAAAGCTAATGGGGAATTGAATCCCGGCAACGGCGGAGTCTCCAGGCTTTGTCACGAACCGCGTGTGGCGTTGGCGGTGTTGAACGAGATGCTCGCGCCGTACATCGCAAGTCAACGCGTGCAGATTTTGTTGCGGCACGTTGCGGTGTCTGCCGCGACGAATGGTGACAAGGTTGAAGTGGTGCGCGTTCGCAATGTGGATTCTGGCGGTGAATTAAATCTCATCGCGCCATACTTCGCGGATGCCACGGAGACGGGCGAACTTTTGCCGCTGACGAAGACGGAGTACGTCACCGGCGCGGAGGCGCAGAGAGAAACCGGCGAGCCGAACGCGAAGTCCGAAGCGCAGCCGCAGAACATGCAGGCGTTCACCTGTTGTTTCGCGATGGATTATCTGCACGGTGAAGATCACACCATCGAGAAGCCGCGCGAGTGGGAGTTGTGGCGGGATTACATTCCGCCGATCAAACCCGCGTGGCCGGGCAAGTTGCTGGACTTGATCTACTCGAATCCCGTCACGCTGGAGCCGCGCAATTATGGTTTTGATCCTGAGAAAGCCACGGGCTTGTTCCACTACCGACGCATCGTGGATCGCAGTAATTTTCTCGAAGGCACGTACGCGGGTGATGCCTCGCTGGTGAACTGGCCGCAGAATGATTACTTGCCCGGCAATCCCTTCGAGTGCGCGCCGGATGTTGCTGCGAAACACATCGCGAGCGCAAAGCAACTGAGCCTCTCGTTGCTCTATTGGTTGCAGACCAAAGCACCGCGCCCCGATGGCGGTGAGGGTTGGAAAGGCTTGCGCCTGCGACCGGACATCGTGGGCACGGAGGATGGGTTGGCGAAGTATCCTTACATCCGAGAGAGCCGGAGGATTCGCGCGGAGTTCACGGTTTGCGAACAACACGTCGGCACGGAAGCGCGGGCGAAGGTTCTTGGAAAACCGCAGGACAAAGTCACAGCAGAATATTTCCACGACACTGTGGGCATCGGGAGCTATCGCATTGATCTGCATCCCAGCACGGGCGGCGACAACTACATTGATATCGCGTCGCTGCCGTTTCAAATCCCGCTCGGTGCGCTGTTGCCGCGTCGTGTGGAGAATCTTTTACCCGCGTGCAAAAATCTTGGCGTGACGCACATCACGAACGGGTGTTATCGCCTGCATCCTGTCGAGTGGAACATCGGCGAAGCCGTCGGTATGCTCGCGGCGTTTTGCGTGAACAAGAAACTTGTGCCGCGCGAAGTGCGGGCAAAGGGATCGTTGCTCAAGCAATTCCAGTCGCTGATCACGGGACAGGGCGCGCGGCTGGCGTGGCCAAAGTAACGCAGAAGAAATTACATGGGACGACGCCTGACGTCGTCGCCTACAATTTCTGCGCGATACGCCTCGGCGAGCAGCGTGATGGGATGCACGACGCGCAACTTCAATCCTTCCTTCGCCGCACCGTTGATGAGTTGCAGCAGGCAACCGGGATTTCCCGTGGCCACAGTCGTCGCGCCAGTGGACTTGATGTGTTTGATTTTGCGCGCGAGAAGGTCGTTGGCCATCTCGGGCTGCGTGAGATTGTAGATGCCTGCGCTGCCGCAACACCAGTTGGCTTCGGGAAGTTCAACCAGTTTCAATCCGGGAATGACGCGCAACAACTTACGTGGTTGGGAAACAACTTTTTGTCCGTGCGTCAGATGGCAGGACTCGTGGTAGGTGACGATCTCGCTTGTAGGCGACGACGTAAGGAGTCGGCCCGCGTCATTCTTGGTTGACGACGACTCCTCACGTCGTCGCCTACAAGTCGGAGCGCGCAGGCCGATCTCTGCCAGCCATTCGTGGATGTCTTTCACTTTCGTGTCCCATAACTCAGCGCGTTTGAGATACGCGGGGTCGTCCGCGAGCAGTTTGGCGTAATGCTTGAGATGCGAGCCGCAGCCACCCGCATTCGAGATGATGGCGTCGAATTGTTCCGGTGGAAATTGCTCAATGTTTCGGCGCGCGAGTTGTTGCGCGAGTGTCCATGCGCCGTTGTGTGCGTGAAGCGAGCCGCAGCAGCTTTGTTCCGCAGGCGTGACAACTTCGCAGCCGTTCTGCGCTAGGACTTCCACGGTGTCGCGGTTCACGTCGCTAAACGTGAGGTCTTGCGCGCAACCCGTCAGCATGGCGACGCGAAATTTCTTCGCGCCGCTTGCTGGCGTCACTGGCTCGATGAGTTCCGCTGAAAACTTCTCGCAAACTGTCGGGGTCATGGCTTCGAGTTCGCGCAGCCGTTTCGGAACGAGTCGCATGAGACCAATGCGACGAATGAAAGTTTGCAAACCGAGTTGTTGATACAGGCGGAGAATTTTGCCGAACAGTTCAAGCCGTCGCAAATCCATGAACAGCCAGCCCACGGTGAAACCCCGGATGAAATCCCGTTTCGGCGATGCCAACACGCGCTTCTCCTCTATCTCAGCGCGTGCGTGTTCAAACAGCTCGGCGTAGTTCACTCCGGCGGGGCAGGCGGTCTGGCAAGCGAGACAGCCGAGACAGAAATACATTTCATCGCCGAACGCCTTGGTGACATCAAGCCGGTCATCGGCCACGGCGCGCATAAGCGCGATGCGTCCGCGCGGGCTGTTGCGCTCGAGTTTGGTGGCGTCGTAAGTCGGGCACGTCGGCAGGCAGAGGCCGCAGTGCATACATTGCTGCACGACGGAGTAGTCGAGGTCTTTGAGAAACGAGCGTGGCGTGGTTTTGGTGGCGGATTCTAACATCGTGCTGGGATAAATTAAACGCGGACGGTTGTAGTCCCTTCACAGGGCTTTGCAACCTCTTTCTTGAGGTATTCATTTTTGCAATGCATCGTTTGTCTGAAGCGGGCGCATGGCTGAAGCATTGAGTTAATTATTCACGCGACAAATACTGGGAATCCATTCAGATTCAACTCGTCCACGTTGAACGCGGTGAACAAACCCGAACTCCAATCGTCCATGAGCATGATGAAAAGAATATTTCTCCGAAGCCTTGTATTGTCGCTGCTCGCTGCGCTTTGCTTGACGAGTTTGAATTCCTTCGCGGCGGCAACGAACAATCTTTTCTGGGATCGTGAGAATGAACGTGTCACGGCGGATGTTCGCGACTGGGAGCTTGTCCCGATGCTGGAAGAAGTCGCTGCACAAAGCGGATGGAATATTTTTCTTGAACCAGATTATCGCCACAAAGCTTCCGTGAAATTCAAAAGCCTGCCGCCGGGCGAAGCGTTGCGCCGGCTGCTGGGTGACATGAATTTCGCCATGATGCCGCAGACGAATGGTCAGCAGCGGCTCTACGTTTTCCGCACGGCGATGGGCAATGCGACGCAGCAGATGCGAACCACGCGTCCTGCACCAAAGCCCAAGCGTGTTCCGAACGAACTCATCATTCAGGTGAAGCCGGGCACGGACGTGGAGGCGTTGGCAAAATTGCTGGGTGCGAAAATCGTCGGCCACATTCCAGAGTTGAATGCGTATCGGTTTCAGTTCGAGAACGAAGAAGCAACCGAGGCTGCGCGCAAGAAGCTTGAGTCCAATCCCAACGTCACGAGCGTGCAGGAGAATTATTTCGTGGACCCGCCGTTGACGCCGCAGAACGTAGGGGGTATTGCGCCGCCGCAGAACAAATTGACTCTTGATCCGCCCAAGAAGGATGGATGCAAGGTCGTCGTTGGTTTCGTGGATAGTCCGCTTCCAAAATTGAGTCCCGAGTTGGAGCAATTCATCAGGGAACGCGTTTCAATTGCCGGAGAGGCCGCGCCGAGTTCCGATCCCACTCATCAGGTGGCGATGTTGAATGCGTGGTATCAGGCCATGCAGTCATCGGGCAATGGCAACACGTCCGCACAGATTATTTCCGTGGATGTTTTCGGTGGCAGCGGCTCTGCGAACACATTCAACGTGGCTCGCGGAATGGTCACCGCCGCGAACAAAGGCGCGACGATCATCAACGCAAGTCTCGGCGGCTACGGTTACAGTCCGCTTTTGTGCGATGTCACGGCGCAACTCGCCTCGCGCGGTATTCCGGTGTTTGCCGCCGTGGGAAATGATGCGAGCAAAGTTCCGTTCTATCCGGCGGGATGTCCGGGTGTCGTCTCGGTGACTTCCGTGGAGCGAGGGAAAGTTGCGCCGTATGCGAACCAAGGTACGCAGCCAAACGTGGGCGCACCGGGGCAAGTTTTGTTCAACTACAATGGATTCGTCTATGGCTCGCGCGGAACTTCTGTGGCATCCGCTGCGGCGACCGGTGTGGCGGCGGGACTCGCGGATGCCAACTGCGCTCCGTGGTCAACGGTCATTCCCGCAGTGCAAAAGGGAATGCCTGTTCCGTCCGGGCAATGATCAGTGAGCGGAGATGCAAGCCTTCGCGAAGGCGATGGAATAGACGACCACTCCGCCGATGAGTAATGCGGGCTTGCCTTGCATCAGCATCAGGATTCCAGCACCGATAACACCGACGATTACGAGGTGGGCGGCAGTCACGAGAAACAATTTCATGGGCGCGATGATAATGATTTGATTCGCGGGTGCAAGCCGGAGCGTTGAGTGATGGTGTGACTGAAACTACCGCGCAGTTTATAGAGTGCGGAGACAAGTCTCCGCACTCCACATTCCCCCGCCACGCGCCAACCTTGAACGGCAGCTTCAGTCACACCCCATCGGCTCATTTACTTTTTTGCAATGACGCGATGTGTTGCTAACATGGTTGCATGAGTCGAACCAGCGTGAACAATTCTGCCAAGCAAGCAAAACTTTCCGACAAACAGAGCGAACGGGATCATCGCGAATTGCGGATTGATAAAGTTGGCGTGCGCGGACTGCGATTTCCCATTCAAGTGCGCGACAAGGCGCACGCGATTCAGAACACAGTGGCCACGTTGGGGCTGTTCGTGGACTTGCCGAAGGAATTCAAGGGGACGCACATGAGCCGGTTCGTCGAAGTGCTGAACGCGCATGGCGAAATTATCCACGTCGAAAACATCCGCGACATCTTGATCGAGTTGCAGAACAAACTTAAAGCGGCGACGTCACACATCGAGATGGAGTTTCCGTATTTCATGTCCAAGAAGGCGCCGGTGTCCGGCAAAGAAAGTTTGATGGATTACGTGGCGCGATTCGATGCGTGGGCGTGCAAGAAGGAGATTGATTTCGTGCTGACCGTGAAGGCGAACGTGACGACGCTGTGTCCTTGCTCAAAGGCGATCAGTATTCACGGCGCGCACAACCAGCGCGGCGAAGTGACGGTGGCGGTGCGTTTCAAGAAACCGATCTGGATCGAGGATTTGATCGCCATCATGGAAAGCTCCGCGAGTTCAGAGTTGTATGCGTTGCTCAAACGCGAGGATGAAAAGGCGGTGACGGAGCGCGCGTATGAGAATCCCGTGTTCGTGGAAGACCTCGTGCGCAACGTGGCTCTCAAACTTAACGCGCATCCCGACGTGACGTGGTACAAGGTGGAGGCGGAGAATCAGGAGAGCATCCACAATCACAACGCCTACGCGTGTATTGAAAAGAGCAGGGGCGGTCACAAGGCCAAAGGCTAAAACAAATCTGGCGCAGGAGATGAGGCAAATAATTCCATCGCCGCACGCTCCGCATTTGACAGCGTGCGTTGCGCGCGTCTAATCTGCCAGCCGTTCCACGCGCAAACTCCGTGGAGCACCAAACCTTTGTGGCTGAAAAAGACGATTACTTGGTGGATATGCTGATGGATCTGGGGTTCGTAACTCCAGATCAGGTGGCTAACGCACGGCAGGAGGCTTCTGCTGCTGGCGTGGGCGCGGTGGATTTCATGGTGGCGAACAAGGTGATTCGCGCGGAGGACGTGACTCAAGCCAAGGCCGCTCACTTCGGGGCGGAGGTGGTTCATCTTTCCCAGATCAAGATTGAGGATGATGTCATCGCGGCGGTTCGTCGTGACATCGCCAAGAAGTATCGCGTCATCCCGGTCTATAAACACGAGACATCGTTGACGGTGGCGTTGGCGGATCCTTCGGACATCGCGACGGTGGATGCGTTGAATCACATTCTGCACCTGGACATTGTGGTGCAGGTGGCGTCTGAGCCGGATATCGAGGCGGCGTTGACCAAGTATTATGGCGGGCGCGGCGACTCGGCGTTGGATCACATGATCCAGGACATCACGAAAGGCGTGGTGGAGATCGCAGGAGCACCGACGGCGGATATTGCCAAGGGTGGCGATGCGTTGACGGTGGATGGGGATGCGCCCCTGATCAAGCTGGTGAACCAGATCATCATTGATGCGTTCAAAATGCGCGCCTCGGATATTCATCTCGAACCGTTGTCGAAGAGATTTCGTCTGCGCTACCGCATTGACGGCATGATGCAGGAAGTGAAGAGTCCGCCGAAGCGTTTGCAGCCGGCGATCATCGCGCGTCTCAAGATTCAAGCGAACATGTCTATCGCGGAGCATCGCATCCCGCAGGACGGTCGTATCCAGACGACGGTGGGCGGCGGCAAGTTGATTGATTTGCGCGTGTCGTGTCTGCCGACGCAGCACGGCGAATCCATCGTAATGCGTATTTTGGACAAGGAAGGGTTGCGCGTCGGTCTGGCGGAACTGGGTTTCCTCTCTGACGACCAACAGGTGATTGAGAAGTTGATCAGTCTGCCGGACGGACTTTTCCTTGTCACAGGCCCGACGGGTTCAGGCAAGACGACGACGCTCTATTCCTGCCTGCATTTCATCAATCGTCCTGACCGCAAGATCATCACGGTGGAAGACCCGGTGGAATATGTCTTGTCCGGCATCAATCAGGTGCAAGTGAGCGAAGTGGTGGGGCTGACGTTCTCAGGTGCGCTGCGCTCGATTTTGCGTCAAGCGCCGAACATCATCATGATCGGGGAAATTCGCGACATGGAGACGGCGTCCATTGCCATCAATGCGTCGCTCACGGGTCACTTGGTTTTCTCCACGCTCCACACGAACGACGCGCCCGGCGCGGTGACGCGTTTGATTGACATCGGCGTGAAGCCGTTCTTGGTGGCGTCGTCCACGCGCGCGTTGCTAGCGCAACGGCTCGTGAGAAAGATTTGCAAGAAGTGTGGCGCGCCACACATGCCGCCGGAGAATGAACTCAAGGCGCTGGGAATTGATTCCGAAGCAGCAGCGTCGGCGACTTTCAAGAAGGGTAAGGGTTGCGATAACTGTTCCGGGTCAGGTTGCCGTGGGCGTATGGGCATCTTTGAAGTGTTCGTCATTGATGATGACGCGCGGAAATTGATTTACGACAAGGTGCCGACCTCCGTGTTGCGTGCGCGTGCGCGCGAGATGGGGATGCGGACGTTGCGCGAGGACGGTATCCGCAAGGTGCTGGCGGGCATGACGACGCCGGAAGAAGTGATCCGCGCGACGGTGGGTGACGATACTTAGTTTGCCTTGTCCAATTGAGAGAATGAAAATTTAGGAGTTTTATAGCATGGCTTATTCGATGTCAGATTTGTTGCAGTTGGTGGTGTCCGAAGGGGCATCCGACTTGCATATCCGTGTCGGTGTTTCGCCGACGATTCGTGTCCACGGCATTTTGCATCGCGTGGAAGGACCTTCGTGCAAGCCGGAAGACACCGAAGAGTTGATGCGGAGCATCACATCCGAGGATCACATTCAACATACGCGTGAAGCGGGCGGCGCGGACTTCGCGTTTGCGTTTGGGGAGGTGGCGCGTTTCCGTGTCAGCGTGTTCAAGGAAAAGGGGAACTTCGGCATGGTGTTGCGCCAGATTCCCAGCAAGCTCCTGAGCTATGAACAAATCGGATTGCCGGAGTCGGTGAAGGAGTTGTTGCACAAACCGCGCGGACTGGTGCTGGTCACAGGACCAACGGGTTCGGGCAAATCCACCACGTTGGCGTCCATGTTAAACATCGTGAACGAGACGCGTGAGGAAGTGCATCTGATCACGATTGAAGACCCCATCGAGTATTATCACAAGCACAAGAAAGCGTTGGTCACGCAGCGCGAGGTGCATGTGGACGTGCCGAACTTCGCGGAGGCGTTGCGGCGCGCGTTGCGTCAGGATCCAGACATGATTCTGGTCGGTGAAATGCGTGACTTGGAAACGATTGAAGCCGCTGTCAGCGCGGCTGAAACGGGTCACTTGGTTTTTGGAACACTGCACACGACGGGCGCGGCCAAGACGATTGACCGTCTCGTGAACGCGTTTCCTCAAAACCAGCAGGAGACGATCCGCATCCAGCTCTCGACCGTGTTGGTGGCGGTGATCTCGCAGATTCTCATTCCGCGCGTGGACAAGCCGGGACGCGTGGCGGCGTTCGAGATCATGATCAACACGCCATCCATCGCCGCGCTGATCCGCGACAATAAAACATTCCGTATCCAGTCTGACATTCAGACGGGTGCGAAGTACGGCATGGTGACGTTGGACAGTTTCTTGTTGGATAAATATATGGCGGGAATGATTGCTCGTGAAGAAGTCATCACGAAATCCCAGGACGCCATCACGATCTTGCAAAAATTGCAGGAGCTGGAATTGGCTGAAGCCGTCGGTGTGAAGAAGAAGTAACGACGCAAAACTGATATGTCCGACGAAATCTCAAATCCACTGTTGGCGCTCGTGAAAGAGCAGGGGATGGTTGACGACCTTCAGTACGAGGAAGTGGTCGGCGAAATCAAACGCAGCGGCAAGTCCGTGTTTCAGATTCTTCAAGACTTCGGAATCATGGAAGCGGATGACATCCTGCAATTGCAGGCGACCTATCTCGGCGTGGAAGTGGTGAGTCTCAAGGGAATGGAAATCCCGAAGGCCGCGCTCGCGTGCATTCCCGGGAACAGCGCGAAGATGTATCGCTGCCTGCCAATTTCACTTGAGGGAAGCACCTTACGCGTCGCGTTCGAGGATCCGATGGATCCCGGCAAGATTGACGAAGTTGGTTTTGTCGCGAAGAAGGATATCCAACTGGTCATCGCGCATCCGGCGGAGATTCTGGGTGGCTTGGACAAGTATTACGGCGAAGAGGGCAGCGAGGACATAGACAAGATTCTCTCGGAACTGGGCGGAGACGATAAGATCACGGAGGAAGCGACGTTTGCGGCTGAAACTTCCGACGAAGATTTGCTGGCAAGTCTGGCCAACGAAGCACCGATCGTGCGGTTCGTGAATCTCGTCATGTTCCAGGCGGTGAAAGATCGTGCGAGTGACATCCACTTTGAACCGTTTGAAACGGAGTTCCGCATCCGCTATCGCGTGGACGGCGCGCTTTACGAGATGTCGCCGCCGCCGAAGCATCTGGCGTTGCCGGTCGTCTCGCGCATCAAGGTCATGGCGAACTTGAACATCTCGGAGCGCCGGTTGCCGCAGGACGGACGCATCAACTATAAGCTGGGCAACAAGGAGATTGATCTTCGTGTCTCGACTTTGCCGACGGCGTTCGGTGAATCCGTGGTGTTGCGCGTGTTGGATCGCAGCTCGGTGAATCTGGATCTGGAAACGCTCGGCTTTCCAAAGAACGTGTTTGATTTCGTCAGCGAAGTGATCCAGCGCCCGAACGGTATTTTCGTTGTGACGGGACCGACGGGTTGCGGCAAGACGACGACGCTTTATTCGTGTCTGCGCCGAGTGAACGCCATTGATACGAAGTTGCTCACGGCTGAAGACCCGGTGGAATTCGACATCGAAGGCATCATGCAGGTGGCGATCAGTGAAGCCGTCGGCATGACGTTCGGTAAGGCGTTGCGCTCCTTTCTACGTCAAGACCCGGACATCATCATGGTGGGAGAAATGCGCGACTTGGAAACGGCGCAGATCGCAATTCAAGCATCGCTGACGGGCCACTTGGTTTTGAGCACGCTGCACACGAACGATGCGCCTGGCGCGGTGACGCGCCTGGTGGACATGGGCACGGAGCCGTTCCTCGTGTCGTCCACGTTGATGGGAGTTCTTGGTCAACGGTTGGTTCGCACGATCTGCAAGAATTGCCGCACGCCGTTCGAGCCGACCGAGCAGCAGCTTTCCATGCTGAATCTTTCGCCGCATGATCTGGGCGACAAAGTGTTTTACTACGGGCGCGGTTGTTCGACTTGTAACGACACCGGTTACAAGGGGCGTAAAGGTATTTATGAACTGCTCGTGTGCGGCGATACGATCCGCACGATGATCACCGAACGTGCGCCGACGGTGGTGTTGCGGCAGAAGGCTGTGGAGTTGGGGATGGTGACGCTGCGGGAGGACGGCTTGCGCAGTATCTTTGATGGTGCTACAACCATTGAAGAAGTCGTGAAATATACTTAACCGGAGAATTTTTATGCCCAAGTTTAGCTACGTGGCGATGGATCAAAAGGGGAAGGAACAAAAAGGCACCATTGAGGTGGCGAGCCAGAATGAGGCGATTGGCCGCGTCAAAGAGATGGGGTTATTCCCGACTAAGATCGTCGAAGTGGACAAGGCTGGTGAGAAGGGTGTGAAGAAAGCCGCTGGCTCTGGCGCTCCCAAGTCCGCAGGTGCGAAGAAAAAAGGCGGTGGCATCAATATCAAGATCCCCGGACTCGGCGGCAAGGTGAAGGGCAAGGTGTTGACGACGTTCACGCGGCAGTTGGCGACGCTGGTGGACGCCGGATTGCCGTTGCTGCGCGGAATGCGTGTGCTCGAAAAGCAGGAGCGTAATCCCACGTTAAAATCAATCATTGGGGAACTTGCGCTGTCGGTCGAGGGCGGTAGCACGTTCTCCGAGGCACTCGCGCAACACCCGAAAGTTTTCAATCGTCTCTACGTCAACATGGTCAAAGCTGGTGAACTCGGCGGTGTGCTCGAAGTTGTTTTGAACCGTCTGTCTGAGTTCCAGGAAAAAGCGCAGAAGATCAAAGGCAAAGTCATCGCGGCGATGTTCTATCCCGTGGCGGTGATGGTGGTGGCGGTTGTGATCATGGGTGTGTTGGTGGTGATCGTCATTCCGAAGTTCAAGGAAGTATTCGCGGGACTTGGCGAAGGAAGACCGTTGCCTGCATTCACGCAATTTGTCATGGGTATCAGCGACATGGTGAGAAATCATCTTTTGATGACGGTGGTTGTTGCAGTCATCGTTGTTGTTGCCTTCATGATGTTCATCAAGACGAAGTTTGGTCGTCACATCTGGGATAAATTCCTTCTCAAGATGCCCGCGCTCGGACCTGTCATTAGCAAGGTGGCCATTTCCCGCTTCACTCGGACGCTGGGGACGCTCGTCAGCAGCGGTGTTCCGATTCTTCAAGCACTGATGATCGTTCGTGAAACATCCGGCAACGTTGTCATTGCGAACGCCGTCACCGCTGTTCACGAAAGCGTGAAGGAAGGTGAAACAATCACCGCACCGCTCGAGGCCTCTGGCGTGTTTCCTCCAATGGTGATTTCGATGGTGGATGTCGGTGAGCAAACCGGCGCGTTGCCAGAGATGATGATGAAGATCGCGGACAACTTCGATGACGAGGTGGATAACGCGGTCGCGGCCATGACTTCCTTGCTCGAACCCATTATGATCATCTTCTTAGCGGTCATTGTCGGCAGCATTGTTATCGCGATGTTCCTGCCTTTGATTGACCTGATGAATGGTTTGGGCGGCAGCGACGGTGAGAAGGATTGAGGTAAAGATAAGGGATAAGGTAAAGTTTTGGTAAAGGCCGGCGCATGTCACCTGAGCAGTTTGTCTGCAAACTGGAAAATTCCGTACAAAACCTTTGACGCATCCCATTGCCGTGTGTAAATACATTGTAAAGACATTGCATGGGCGAATTACATACAAATAACTCAAAATGGAGTTTGATTGGAATAATACGTCCTTTGAGCTGGGTGGTTCTTTGACTCAGCGGGAAGTGGAAGAGTCGTTTGAAGATCCGTTTGCGATCAAGCTGTTGCCGGACTCGGCGAGGTTTTCGGTTCAGGCGCGGTTTTTTAACCTCGGCATGGCGGCGGGCGGGGACGGTATTTTCAGCGTTTATCGGACGAACGGGAAACAAGTCCGGGTGATACATGCGAGAGTTTTTCAACCGGAAGAACGTTTCTTCTACCAGCGGAAGATGGATCAAACGCTGGCGCAGTAGCGGGGTGGGTTGACAGAGCGGCAACTGAACGGGTTCAAGCAGAGGACTGAAGATGCGCACGATTGCTAATTGGGACGAAGTGCCGATCTTCGACAGCGAGAAATCCGAGGCGGATTTCTGGTCGGAGAACCGGCCTGATTTACGGTTGATGGAAACGGCGGTGGCAGGCGGCATGGAAGTTTCCGAATCGGTGACCATCACGCTGCGGATTGATCCCCGGATGCTGGCGCGCATCAAACGATTGGCCCGATCCCGATACCTGAATTACCAGAGCATGATCAAACAATGGTTGAGCGAACGCATGGAGCAGGAAATCCGCGAACGCTGACCCCGGAACGAATATGAAAACAAACCAATCTAAAAATTTCAAAACGACATTGGCTTTCACACTGATCGAATTGCTCGTTGTGATTGCAGTCATCGCCTTGCTTGCGGCGATGCTTCTGCCAGTGGGAGCAGCGTTGAAAAAGAAGGCGGCCATCAAGCGCGTTCAGACGGAGATTC
>JAYUAV010000061.1:0-4550 GCA_043741175.1 Verrucomicrobiota bacterium | reverse complement strand
CGACGAGTCGTCCCAGCAGAAAAAGCGGCGACAAGTCGCCGCACTCCACATTTTTCCCTCGACGCCCCAAACTTGAGCGGCACTTTCAGTCACACCCTCGGCAGCCAGAATTAACGAGCGCAATTAATGCGAGGGTAAGAGTGAACCTGCCGAAGGTCTTGAGGGCGACTTTCATGTCGGCATGATTCGTCGGATTATATGTCCTGACAAGTGCCATATTCTCGTGATTCTTCGACTCAGAAGCGCGCAAAAAGGCGTGAGGTTTTAGTCCCACGCCTTTGGTCAGTTAAATCACCTTACCGTCCCGGAGGTCCGCCCGGTCCGCCCATGCCTTTCATCTGTTCCATCATCAAGGCCATGAAGCTGTCATACTTCTTGTAATCTTTGGGCGCGTCGAACTGAGAATCATTCGGCGTTGTCAGCTTCACTTCCTTGAAGGTCATCGTTGAAGCCTGTCCTTCTTCCGTGGAGACGATCTTCACGGGAAACTTTTTCAACTCGGTCGCCTGCCAGATGGTGAACTCGGTCTTCTTGTCCTTGGCATCGGTTACGGTGACTTTGTTTTTCACGGTCGCTTGGCCTTCAACGGATTCTTTGCCGAGCTCTTTGGTGTCCACTTTGTATTTGCTCACTTCCTCGGCGGTCTCGGTTTCGGGGAGCGGCATCTCGGCGTAAGCCTTGAGTCCGGGATAGATCATGTAGGCGACCTTTTTGTCCGGGCGCGAGATGATGACCATCTCAGCCATGCCCATGGCTTTGACTTGAGCCAGCATTTCTTCCGGCATACCGCCTTTGGTCATATCCATTTCCAAACGGGATTTGCCGTCGTTGTAAGCGATCTTGCCCGGCACTTTCATCGGCGCGCCAGTTGGACCGTTGGCCTCAATCTCCATCTTGGCGGAGAATGTTTTGTTGTCGCCGAGAATCTTTTTCAATCCACCGCTGAAGATGTCTGTCTTCGGCCCGCCCATGCTGCCGCCGCCGCCGCGTTGACGGGGTTGGGCTTCGGCTGAGATCAAGGTGAGGCCAAGCACTGCGGTGAGGAGCAATTGAAGTTTTGTTTTCATTGTGATGTGTGATTGATGTGCGTCACGGATAACAGAAGCCAGACGTGCGTGACAATCAAAAAGCCTGTTTCGGCAGTCGTCGGGGCGCATCTCGTTTTTTGGGAGGAACGGGTTTTGTCTCATTAACACTCGGATTCATCCGGGTGCCATAAAAAACTATGCCCTCATTGCGAATGGAGTCCGTGTTTATCCGCGTCCATCCGTGGTTGAATTTCCGTCCCAACTGCATCGTTCCGGTTTAGCCCGAGTCCTAGAGAAAACTTCACCGCAAAAACATTTCGGCGGCTGAGTCTGCAAAACGCAATCCTTGATGCGTGAGTTGAAAACGTTCTGGTGAACGTCGCGCCCAGCCGCGTTGCACAAGGGAATCCATGTCCGCAGACCATTCGCTCCGCAGATCAAAGCCCGTGGTGCGATTGAACTCCTCGAACGGCCAGCCCGCGTTCATCCGCAAACCAAACGCTGCCGTCTCCGCCGCGCGTTTGAGCGGGCCGAGGTCTTCGCTGGATTCGATGGCGCGTCTGCCTTTCTCCAATTGTTCGCAGTAGAGTTGTGTGTTGGACCAATTCTTCGTCCGCACGCCGCGCACGTAACCCGTGGCGCTCGGTCCGAGGCCGTGATAATCGCCGCCGCGCCAGTAGTTCATATTGTGACGACAGGCGAAGGAGGGGATGAGTGGGTCGCTCAGTGAAGGCTTCAAACGCGGAGTGTGGCCGTCCTCGGCCACAGCGATGTTCGACGGAGAGTTGCTTGGTGTTTGTTTCAAATCGTCTGGCATTGCGGCGGTTGCTGTGCCCGGGGACGGGCGCACTCCGGGGACACTATTCTCAGCGCGAACATCTCGCGCGAAGTTCGCGATCTCGTATTGCTTGAAGCCCGCCTTGGAGGAGCGCGTGATCAATTCCTCATACATGTCGCACGCGAGGTCTTCATTCACATCGAACTCGCCTGCCTTCATCTGCGCGTAGAGCGGCGTGTCTTCCTCGTAGATGACTTCGTAACTGGAAAGATGTTCGCTGCCGAGCGCGAGTGCTTCATCCAACGTCGCACGCCAGATGTCCATCGTCTGACCGGGGATGGCGAACATGAGATCAATGTTCACGTTGTCGAATCCAGCCAGACGAAGCGTATCAAACGATTTGAAAACCATCTCGCGCGAGTGAACACGACCCAGACGATCCAGCAACGTCTCGTCGAGCGATTGAACACCCATTGAGATACGGTTCACGCCAAGCGAGCGCAGCAGTCTGGCCTTCTCAAGCGAGACAGTGGCAGGATTACATTCCACGGTGAATTCTTCTGCGCCGAGAAGATTGTGCTGTTGCATCGTGCCCAACAGAGATTCCCACTGGCGCAGGTTCAATATGGAGGGTGTGCCGCCGCCGAAGAAAATCGTCTGTGGTCGAAGATCATGCGCCACGAGCGCGATCTCCCGTTCGAGAGCCGCAACGTAACGATTGATGAGTTCACCGCTGGAGGCTTCGGAGAAAAAAGCGCAGTACTCACACTTCTGCGCGCAGAAAGGAACGTGAACGTAGAGGCTTTTGATTTGCCCCACTGTGGCTAGAGACATGCCGACGAAACTATCAGCTCGTCGGCATGTGAGCGACGCAATTTTCCACCGGGGGCGGTGGAGATGGGAGACACGCTGCGACTATTCGGCGGCGCGTTGAACGTTCTGAGCTTTCAAGCCCTTGTCACTGGGGATGACTTCGAACGAAACCATCTCGCCCTCAAGCAATGTCTTGAAGCCACCACCCATGATGGACGTGTGATGCACGAATACATCCTGACCTGTGTCCTGGGCGATAAAGCCAAACCCTTTTTTATTGTCGAACCACTTAACTTTACCACTTGCCATATTTATCTCTCCTGATGTTGCCAGTTTTACCCGACTTACCCTTCAAGCAACAACGCTTCCATGCGTGTTAGGAACCTGAAAGTTTTTGGGGTGCGGCAACTGTCGCGAGAATAGGATTTGTTTTTACATGGTCAAGACTTTGTTTGCTCAGAGAAATCCCGGATGTCGTATTTGAACTTCTGGCTGTAGAGACTTGTCTGAAACAGCGATGCACGAGTTCGATTTGAATTCGCTTTTCTCTGCATACTCGGTTTAGATTCCATCGCCATGCCTGAAAAAACTGTGAACGATATCCCGCGTGAAGTGCGTCCGCTGTTCACCAAAGCGAACGACGCCCTCTCTCGCGAGAACTTTGATTACGCCATTGATCTGTTGATGCAGGTGCTGGTTCGCGCGCCAGAAGTTGTCGAGGTGCGCAGAGCCTTGCGCAAGGCTCAAGCTGGCAAATCCGCCAACTCCTCCGGCGGTTTCTTCAAGAAAGTTTTTAGCGGCGCAGGCGCAGCGCCACAGATCGCCAAGGCGCAGATGGCTCTCGGCAAAGACCCGGCAGAAGCCATGGCCATCGCCGAACAAATCCTCAACTCAGACGCGAACAACAGCTCCGCGCACCGCATCATCGCCAATGCCGCAGACGCTTTGCAGATGCCGCAGACGGCGGTGATGTCGCTGGAAGTGTTGTGGCAGCAACAACCCAAGGATAAGGACAATACGATAAGATTTTCCGAAGCGTTGGGGAAAATTGGCGAGGTCAAACTCGCCGAACGCGTCCTGCTGGAACTGCGGGCCGCATTGCCGACCGATCCCGACGTGCATCAGGCGTTGAAGAACAGTTCCGCGGCACGCACGCTGGGCGAAGGTGGCTATCAGGACATCGGCAAGGGCGATAGTTCGTATCGCCAGATTCTGCGGAATGAAGACGAGGCCAAGGAACTTGAGCAGGAAAATCGCGTCCAGAAAACCGAGGATGTTTCTGAGCGGCTCATCGCCGAATACGAAGCGCGCATCAAAACCGAGCCGAACAACACCAAACTCCTGCGCTCGCTCGCCGAGCTTTACACGCAGAAGAAACAGTTCGACCGCGCGACGGGTTATTACGAACGCATCCGCGCACTGGACACTGGCGCAGATGCGGGGCTGGATCGCGCCATCAGCGACATGACCGTGCGGAAGTTGGATCAACAGCTTGGGCAACTCGATGTCACCGCGCCGGACTATTCGGATAAATTGGCGGTGCTGAACGCGGAGAAACTCGCGTTCCAATTGAGTGAATGTCAGAAGCGCGTGGAGAAATATCCCACCGACCTCGCGTTCCGCTTCGAGTTGGGCACATTGTTTTTTCGATCCGGCAAGATCAGCGAGGCGATTTCTGAATTCCAAAAAGCCCAGAGCTATCCGAGCAAGCGCATCGCGGCGATGAACGGACTGGCGCAGTGCTTCGCGAAGCGGAAGATGAACGATCTCGCCGCCAAGACACTGCAAAGCGCCATCAAAGAAAAGTTGACGTTCGACGAGGAGAAGAAGGATTTGATCTACCAACTCGGCTGCGTGTTCGAGACGATGGCGAAGAAAGAGGAAGCCATCGAACAGTTCAAACTCATCTACGAATCCGACATCGGCTACAA
>JAYUAV010000060.1:0-4612 GCA_043741175.1 Verrucomicrobiota bacterium | reverse complement strand
CGACGAGTCGTCCCAGCAGAAAAAGCGGCGACAAGTCGCCGCACTCCACATTTTTCCCTCGACGCCCCAAACTTGAGCGGCACTTTCAGTCACACCCTTTGAGGAGTTATGTTTTGTCCCCAACAGGAACGACTCCTCACGTCGTCGCCTTATGGAGTAACGAAGCCGACGGCGCGACGCCGTCGGCAGCACGCGGGACGCGTGCGCTCCACAATTCCTACTGCATGGATCCGGCTTAAACTTCTTCTCCGTGCCCGACGGTTCTTTCAGTTTGGCGGAGTGCGGGCGGTCCTTCGCCCGCAGCACATCGCTAGGGTAAGGCGGTTGGCGTGGTTTCATGCGCTCGTCACAATTCACACGCTGTGAGGGTGGTGCCGCTCGCGCTCCCTCGGATAGCTTCACCCGGTCGCAACCACTCTGAGTTGCCTGCTTGCCCGGCGGCGTGAATTCAGATAACTAGCAGGGCAACCAGATGATTATTCGCCCGCAATTCAAGCGCGACCGGCAGCGTGGCATCGCCTTACTCGCGAGCGTTTTTGTTTTCATGTGCATCTCTGCGTTCGCGCAAACAAATGTTACGCCTGCCTTCCCGCCCGCATCCATGGAGTTTGCCATCGAAATCTGGCGCACGGATGAAGGTCTCCCGCAGGACACCGCCACGGCTGTGATCCAGACGCGGCAGGGTTACATCTGGGTGGGCACTTACAACGGCATCGCGCAGTTTGACGGCATCCGCTTCAAGGTTTTTGATTCTTCCAACACCAAAGAACTCGCCAACAGCCGCATCACGAGTCTGTATGAAGATTCAAAAGGCGGTGTCTGGATCGGTCACGATGGCGGCGAGGTGACGAGCTGGTTGGATGGGAAATTTAGATTGTTGAGTCACGTCGCCGAATGGAGTCACGCCCCGATCAAGGATTTTGTCGAAGATGAACACGGCGATCTCTGGGTGCTGAACCAATCAGGAGCAGCGCGGCGGTTGAACGATGGACGCATCATGAAACCCACAGGCTTGATGGCGGCGAATCCGTTCGCGAATCCGAGTGCGGCGAAGGATGGGCAAGGCCACGCGTACGTCGTGCGTAGTGGTGTAGTGGCGCGGTTCACGTCCAAAGGTTTCGCCATGATGGATTTTGGCGATCCAGCGGCCAACCCTTACTACGACGGGATCGCAGCGGCGCGAGACGGCAGTCTTTGGGTGATAGGAGAAGGCAAGGTTCGCAAGTGGGGCGGAACAAACTGGGTCGCGCAATTTGGAGTTTTTCCGTGGGCAGGGATAACCGTGATGACGCTTCGCGAAACTAAATCGGGACGACTGATCATGGGTACATTGCATAACGGATTGTTCATATTCGATACGGTGACTGAAAAATGGTTCAGCCTCGACCGGGCGACCGGGCTGCCTCAGGATTGGGTGTGCAGCCTTGCAGAAGATCGAGAGAACAATCTATGGGTCGGCACACATGGAGGAGTGGCACTATTACGAGACCGCAAGGTGACAATGCAAAGCCCACCCGATGAATGGCAGGGGCGGCCCGTGCTTTCGACGATGCAGTCACGCAATGGCGCGGTCTGGGCTGCGACGGAAGGCGCAGGAATCTACCGATTGAGCGGAGATGAGTGGACGCATTTTGATTTGCTGAATTCGTTCGTGTGGTCGGTGTTTGAGGACAGTCAAGGACACGTATGGGCTGGCACATGGGGCGGTGGGTTGTTTCATCTGGAGAACGGTAAGTTTGTAGCTCAAACCCATCTGTTCGCAGATTCCGATCAAGTCATGGCTCTGAAAGAATCTCCAAACGGAACGATGTGGGTAGGCACTGGCACTGGCTTGTCGCGCGTGCGCAGCAATGTTGTTGAAAGCTTCGCATCGCTCGGTGGTGCGACTGCGGGTGACGTGCGAGCCATCGAGGTCGGCAATAACGGAGAGATTTGGATCGGCACACAAGGTTCTGGCTTGGGACGCTTCAAAAATAACGCGTTTGAAACATTCACCACCACCAATGGTCTGGCGGGAAATTATATCATCTCACTGTGTTACGAAACCAATGGAACGTTGTGGATCGGCACGTTGGACATGGGATTGTGCCGCTACAAGGACGGTGAGTTTAGAACGATCAACGCAACGCACGGATTGCCCGGTAACATCGTCTATCGCATCGAGGATGACTTGTTGGGCAACCTCTGGTTCAACTCAGCCAAGGGACTGTTTCGCGTCAGCAAATCTCAGTTGAACGAATGTGCGAACGGCGCACGCGCCAAGTTGGACGTTCTCACTTATGGCAAAGCCGAAGGCATGACCACGCTTGCAGGCACGGGAGGATTCACTCCATCAGGTTTTCGCACTCCAGACGGACGACTGTGCTTCTCCACCGCGCGAGGCATCGCCATCGTATCGCCAAAATCCGCACTGCCCAATCTCATCAGTCCACCGGTCTGGATTGAGGATGTACTCGTGGATGGAGAAGTCATTCCATTCAGAGATGAAACTCTGACACGCGCCACGCGCGGAAACGATGGCCTCAAGCGGCGCAATCGTGTGACGCTACAACCGGGACGCCGCCAGTTGGATGTGCAATTCACAGGGCTGAGTTTCACGTCACCAGAGCGGGTGCAATTCAAGTATCGCCTTCAAGGAATTGATTCGGACTGGACGGAAGCGGGCACGCGGAGACGCGTGACTTACAGTTTTTTGCCGCCGGGCGAATACAGCTTCAACGTCACTGCGTGTAACAGCGACGGCCTTTGGAATGAAACAGGTGACACGCTCTCCATCGTCATGCTGCCGTATTTCTGGCAGACGATCTGGTTCAAAATTGTGATGGTGATCCTCGGCGTGGTGTTGCTCGCGCTGATTTTTTATTTTGAATCGCGTCGCCGCCTCCGCACCAAGATCGAGCGCATCGCACGCGAGCGCGAACTCGAACGCGAACGCGCCCGCATCGCCCAGGACATCCACGACGACCTCGGCGCAAGCCTGACCCGCATCGGCATGTTGAGCCAGTCCGTGGCCGGAGATTTGGATGATCCTCCGCGCGCCGCCGCGAATCTCACCCTGATCTACAGTACCGCCCGCGACCTGACGCGCGCGATGGATGAGATCGTCTGGGCCGTCAACCCGCGACACGACACCTTGGAATCGCTCACAAATTACATCGCACGCTTCGCGCATGATTTTTTGAGCGCCGCGCACATCCGTTGCCGTCTCAATGCTCCAATAAACGTGCCGGACATCGTCGTGCGATCAGATATCCGCCACAACCTGTTCCTCGCATTCAAGGAGATACTCAACAACGCCGTGAAACATTCCGGCGCGAGCGAAGTGCAGGTGACGTTGGCGTTGTCACCTGGCGGGTTCACGGTTTCTGTAGCAGACAACGGCGCGGGATTTGATCCAAAGAAAACCGGCGCAGTTCCCGCCAGCGACCGTTTGGTGTCCGGCTACGGCGTCACCGGCATCCGCAAACGCCTTGAACATGTCGGCGGACGCGTGGACATCCAAAGTGCCCCCGGCAAAGGCACGCGCGTGGAATTGTTCGTCCCGCTGGCGGTGCTTGCGAAGATCAAGCAATCATTCCCGATGAATGCGAACTGAAAATGAGTTTTCACGATTCCATGAAATCAGAACGAAGTGCCATGCCGCGTTGCTCCCATGCTCCCACCCCGTGGATGTGCCAAAACAATTTATTGAACAATCCATCCGCATCGCCCACTTTGTCGTCAGAAGTCACTACTATACCGTCCCGGCAAGCCGTGTTATGAAAAAGCCTGTGTCAATCAAAGTGTCCATCGTCGAGGACGACGTCAAAGCCCGCGAAATTCTCGTGGACTGGATAAATCGCGCTGAAGGTTTCAAATGCGTGAGCAGTCACGGATCAGGCGAGGACGGACTGGCAAACATTCCCTCCCAGAAACCGCAGGTCATCCTGATGGACATCAACCTTCCCGGCATGAACGGCCCCGAATGTGTCCGCCGCCTCAAACCATTGTTGCCCGAAGTGCAATTCGTCATGCTCACCGTCTATGAAGATTCCGACCATATCTTTCAGGCATTGCAGTCAGGAGCATCCGGTTATCTGCTCAAGCAAACCCAGCGCGCTGAATTGATTGCTGCGCTTCGCAGCGTCAACTCGGGAGGTTCGCCCATGACCGCCAACATCGCCCGCAAGGTCGTTCAAACATTTCAACTCCAGTCCCCGCTCATGTCGCCGGATGACGCCGCACTTTCTCCGCGTGAACGTGAAGTCCTCGAACTGCTTGCTCGCGGCTACCTCTACAAGGAGATTGCTGATTCATTGACCATCAGTCTGCCCACGGTCAACACCTACATCCGCCGCATCTACGAGAAGCTCCACGTCCGCTCGCGCGCCCAAGCCATCGCCAAGTTCACGCATTTCCCCATGTCCGGGAATCGTCAGGCAACAACCCCACGGACATAGCACGCTGGGCGCATCGTGAATTGCGCCTCCATGCAGGCATCTGCGGAAATCTGATTGAAAACTCCCCTGCTCCTCCGCACACTTTAGCCATGACGAAGTCTGTTTTTACCGGGCCGGTTTATGTGGTGCGCGACAACATTGACACCGACCAGATCATCTCCGCGCAATACCTG
>JAYUAV010000059.1:0-5788 GCA_043741175.1 Verrucomicrobiota bacterium | reverse complement strand
TCCAGAGTCGCGAGTCGTGGCGGTGCGAAGTCGCCCACGTCCTGCAACCGCTCCATCGCGCCATTGCCACCGCGCGTCGGAATCAGCGAGACCACCGTTGCGCCACAGTCGAAAGCAAACGCCGCCGATTTCACAGCCCACTCAATCCCCTCCTTGTCGTCTAGGAACGGCGGCTTCACTAGGACAAAGGCGCGCATGGCGATTCCTTCTTTGCGCAAAAACTCAGCCGCACGGCAGAAGTGGTCGAGGTCGAACTTCTTGTTCAAACGTGGCAGTACCTGTGGATGGATCGTCTCCAAGCCCATCGCTACTTCCAGCGAACCGGAAAGCAGATCGCGAAGTCGCACCGCTTTTTCGCCGATGAGCCGTGGATGCGATTCTACAACGACGTGCTTGGCGAAAGAAATTTTCTGCGCGATGTCTGGGTAGTCAGCAAAGGGAATCGCAGCGGGATCGAAGAAACTGCCGCTGTTGTAAAGTTTGATCTGTTCGGGTTGGCTGCCGAACCGCGCGAGCGCGAATCCAATCTGCTGCGGAATCGCGCCGGGCGGCACTGTTTCGGTAAGCGTGTTCTTCCACAAATCACACATCAGGCAACGCCACGGACATTCCTTGTTGGTCAGGAGAACCGTGCCGGAACTCATGACTCGACCAGAGTCGCCAAATTCTTCTTCGAGAAAAACCCCGTGCGGTTTGAAAGGATCAAGACCAGTCGCGCGCGGCGGACGTTGCGCCATGACTAGTTCGCGGCTCCAATCGGAAAGTGCAACGGTCACCACAACGAATGTTTAGTTGTAGAGTGCCAGAAACTGTTTCCGGTATTCTGATTCCTCGCCAGAAGTGCGCTCACGAAGACGCTCGACGGAGACCGCGCCGTGTTGAAAACGCCGCTTGGCGAACACGGGCATGTCCAGACCTGTCACCGCCTTCACACCACGAGAAACGATTTCACCCTTGAGCGCATAAAGTTTTTCCACGGACATATCGGTGAGCGTCTCGAACGGAATGCTCTCAGCCACATCAATCACATTGGGCCGCGTGAATGGGCTGAACCCTGCAAAACCAAAATACCGCGCAGGTGCATAGGTGCGGAGATAACTACGGCTCAATCCGCCGCTGTAAGTCAGCGAATGTTTGATACGACCAACGCCCCAGCCTTCCTGATAGAGCATCAGATTGTTCACGACGCTGCGGATGGTCAGCTCGGGATTTTCTTCGATGGGATAATCCTTGAGGTTCTCGTCGCCGCCGTCGCCATCCACGAGGTGTTTCCAGTCGGGATAGCGCGCACGGATGCCGCGACAGAGCGCCATGCCCATCGAGGCGCATTCGATGTCCAGCGGTTTGTAATCTTCCACGACGCGCAATGTCTCTGCGATGTCCAGTGACGACAAGTCGGCTTCCATGGGTTCGAGAAATAGCGCGAGGCCGAGTTGTTCCAGAAATGTCCGTGCCTGTTGGATGTCTGCACCATCGCCGAGATCCAACGTGAATGCCTTGAGACGGCTCGGACTCATGCCCAACTGCCGCATGACGTGATACGTCACAAGAAAAACCGCGCCGCTATCAACGCCGCCGGAAAACGCGACGCCGATGGGTTCACTCGAAGGAATTCGTTTCAACCACTTCTCGATTTCTTCCGCCAGCGCGCTGATGTAGCGGCGACCGATGTCGTCGAGATCGGTGGAAAGCGAGTTGCGTTGCGGCGTAAAGTAGCGCGTGTAAGTCGGGTCGGGATCGGGGCAGCCGATGAGTTGCAGCTCCACGATGTAATGCGCTGGCACCATGCGCGTGTAGCTCGGATGAAATTGTCCAGCCAGCCCTTCGGCCTTGAGTTGATTGAAGATCGCATCAATCCGATCCGCCACGATCAATGCCGGGCCAGCGGCGCGCTTCGCCAGAAAGTAGCGCATCGGACGATCCATTGAGCGTGCGAGACGAACGGTCTTGCCGTCGCGCGCGAGCAGAGCGAACGAACCGTCAATCTCTCGCACGGCTTCAGCCTTGCCTGAGAGCACGCGTTGTCGCGCCTCCTCCTGCGTCATGTTGTGGATTTGATTCAGAGAAGGGTCGAGCAGGTCAACCACACGTTCGATATAATTGTGCATAGAAATGAAAATGTCAGC
The DNA here is from genome assembly GCA_043741175.1 of Verrucomicrobiota bacterium. Taxonomy (GTDB): domain Bacteria; phylum Verrucomicrobiota; class Verrucomicrobiia; order Limisphaerales; family JADLHS01; genus JADLHS01. The sequence continues at coordinate 3,662 of JAYUAV010000059.1, read as the reverse complement.
GTTGCGGTTCAACGATTGTCATCAAGCGATCCACGGCAGGTCCGATCAGCATCTGCGTCGCGCCGCTCGGCCAAGTAATCTCAAGACTGTCAACTTTGCTGGCCTTACCTAGGCCAATACTGACAGGTAATTCGGACTGCGACAGATAGCTGCGCGTCGGCATGACTTGGCGTGACAGAGTGCGGCCACCAACGCGGACTTTGATCCACGCGCCGATGCCATCGCGGTTGCTTTTCGTGCCGGTGAGTTTCAGGCGTATCCAATGGTGGTTCAACTTTTGATCGTTCCGCAGCAGCAGTGGTGATCCGCCGATCTGCGTGAGAACAACATCCAGATCACCGTCGCCGTCAATGTCTGCAAATGCCGAACCGCGCCCGACGATGGGTTTCAGTAGATCGTTGCCGCACTTTTCCGCGAGCACGGGAATGAAACTCGCGCCTTTGCTGCCGCCGCTGTTCCAGAACAGTTGCGCGGGTTGGCGATATTGCTGATCGGCTTGCACGCGATTGATCTCTGGTTCGAGATGGCCATTCGCAGTCAGCACATCGAGTCGCCCATCGAGATCGTAATCGAAAAAGAACAGGCCAAACTTCAGAAGTTTTTCGCTCGGTGCGCCCAAGCCTTCTTTGGTCGCTTCGTCGGCGAAGACAAGCGTATCGCGCTGGGCGACGTAGAGCGCGTTCATCTCGTTGGCGAAATTGCCGATGGCGATGCCAAGGGTGTCGTCGTTGCGGAAGCGCGCGGCATCAATGCCCATCGCACCGCGCGTCAATCCGTAAGCGTCGTAGGCGATGCCGGAACGCGCTCCGATCTCCTTGAACGTACCGTTGCGTTCGTTATGGAACAGAAAGTTTTGCACGGTGTCGTTTGCCACGATCAAATCCATCCAACCATCGCTGTCCACGTCCACGGGTTTTACGGCGAGCGATTTCGCAGTGGGCAAACCGGTGGCGGCATTGGTGAGGCGGATGCCGGATTTCGCAGAGACATCGGTGAAGCGCCCGTGGCCGTCGTTGTGATACAGGCGCGGGAATGTGCCGGAAAAATTTCTCGGCGGTCCGTAGGAGCGTCCGATCTTCGGCAGCACAAAACTGACGGCGCGATCCATCTCCGGAGACCACTGCACATAGTTGCAGACGAAGAGATCGAGTTTGCCATCGTTGTTGTAATCGACGAATGACGCGCCCGTGCTCCAGTCGTTCGTCGAACCACCGACTCCGGCTTCGCTGGTGACTTCACGGAACTTACCGCCGCCCTCGTTGCGGAAAAGATGGTTGCCGCCGACCGCCGTGATGAACACATCCGCCGCGCCATCGTTGTCATAATCACCGATCGCCACGCCCATGCCGTAACAACTCACGTTCAGACCAGAAGTTTTGGTGACATCAGTGAAATGCCCGCGCCCGTCGTTGCGATAGAGGGTGAGAGCAGAGGTTTGATTGCCTTCGGGAACGTGGCCGGGCCAGTGACCCGAATTCACAAGCAACAAATCCTGTGCGCCGTCTTTGTCGTAATCAAGGAACGCCACACCACCGCCCATCGTCTCCGGGAGAAGTTTTTCGCCGTAAGCGCCGGTGACGTGTGTGAAGGTGATGCCTGCCTCGCGTGTGATGTCTGTGAATTTTGCAACGGGCATCTCATCGGCGGCAGCGCAACGACCCGCAGTGACGATCAATAAAACAATTGCCGCCAGAGAAACGTAGAGAACGAGGGGTTGAGAGAACGCTGAAAGGTGATCTGAAAAATAGCTGCTACACTTCGCGTTCCTCCACGTTCTCTGCGTCTCTGCATTTCTCCCACCCGTTACATCTGCATCGGTCTGGTTTGTATTCATGGCGATGAAGGAATTGTTTGGTATCGTGAAATCTTTTGGTATTAAGCAGCAATCCATGAATCATGGCAACACGACAATCTCAGTGCCGGTGGCGGCAGGCATCCTTGCCTGCCGTAGAGCCGGGCTTCCCAGCCCGGCGGATACGCGCGCGATTGCGGAAGCTCGTGAAAGACTCGGGAGGTCATCGTGTTAGGCGACGCCGTTCCGGGCGGCAAGATGCCGCCCTCTACGTCAGGCAAGGATGCCCGACGCTACGCGAAACACTGGCTCAAATGGCCGCTGGGGTTCGCCTTTTGGACGTTGATCGGACTTTCGTTTGCGTTCCAGTTTTATGTCTCCAGCGCGAAGGCCGGGTTGGATGTCAGTTGGAGACAGGCGGTGAGCTACGCGCTCGGGGACTGGTATGTGTTCGCACTGCTGTCCATTCCGGTCGTCTGGCTGGCAGGGCGATTTCAATTCGAGTCAGGCAAACGGGCGCGGAGTTTGGTGGTTCACGTTCCGTGCAGTCTGATTTTTTCACTGGCTTACATGGTGCTGAGGGCTTGGATCGGGACGTGGCAGAGCGAGGCGAATTTTGCTGAAGCCTTCCAGCCGTTGCTCGTAAAGACTTGGCATTTTAACCTGCTGATCTACTGGGTCATCGTCGCCGTCAGTTTCGCTTTTGACTACTACGGCAAATTCCGCGAGCGCGAACTGCGCGCGGCTGAACTGGAAAAAAGTCTCGCGCAAGCCAAGCTCCAAGCTCTCCAGATGCAGCTCAATCCGCACTTCCTCTTCAACAGTCTGCACTCGATCTCTTCGCTCATGCACCAAGATGTGGAGGCCGCCGACCGGATGATTGTGCGCCTGAGCGATCTGCTGCGGGCTGCATTGGATAATTCCGATACGCAGGAAGTGACGCTGGGCAAGGAACTGGAATTCCTCAAACGCTATTTTGAAATCGAACAAATCCGTTTCGGCAAACGGCTCACGGTACAGATGGACATCGCACCGGACACGCTCGTCGCCCAAGTGCCGAATCTCATTCTGCAACCGCTTGTGGAGAATGCCATCCGCCACGGCATCGAGCCACACGCCAAGCCGGGTCGCATTGAGTTGCGGGCGAAACGCGAAGACGATGTGCTCACGTTGGAAGTCTGCGACAACGGCGCGGGAATGCCGACCAACCAGTCGGTCATGGAAAACGTCGGCCTGTCCAACACGCGGGCGCGTCTGGAGGCGCTTCATGCTGGCGCGCACCATCTGGAGTTTCTCACCGCGCCGGGCGGTGGATTGCTGGTGCGGATGACGATCCCATTTCGGCTGGCAAACAAACTGTAATGAAAATCAGAACGCTCATTGTGGATGACGAATCGCTGGCGCGTGACCGACTGCGACAGTTGTTGGCGAAAGAGCCGGAGGTTGAACTCGTGGGCGAATGTTCCGATGGGCGCGAAGCCGTGGCGATGATTCAGAGCGCGAAGCCGGACTTGGTTTTTCTCGACGTGCAGATGCCCGAGCTGGACGGCTTCAGCGTGCTGGCCGAGTTGGAAGGTAAACCGATGCCGGTGATTGTGTTCGTGACAGCGCACGACAAATTTGCATTGCGCGCCTTTGAGGTTCACGCCGTGGATTATCTGCTAAAGCCATTTGATCGAGAGCGATTTCAGAAGGCATTAGGCCGCGCGCTTGAGCAAGTCAAACAGCGCGACAGCAGCACGCTCATCAAGCGCCAGACGGCGCTGCTCGCCGAGTTAAAGCCAGCGGCGAAAGCTCCTGAGCGCATCGCAGTCAAATCGGGCGGAAGCATCTTGTGGGTGAACCTTGCCGATGTGGATTGGATCGGGTC
>JAYUAV010000058.1:0-10782 GCA_043741175.1 Verrucomicrobiota bacterium | reverse complement strand
CTGTCATGAGGGCGTATCTCGACGCTGCCCGCGAGGGTGTGCCTAGGGACTAATCGGAACGCGGCGTTCCGGCGGCAATGTCAAGATTCGCTCCTGTTATGATTTGGCGTTGTTGTCTATCCCGGTCTGTGCTGCCAGCGTTGTCTGCGGTTTCACCTTCGTGGTTGAAGATTATCTCTTGGCGCAGTGATCATCCCGCACACGGTCTTTCAACCGCTCTTGACGAAGCCGCGCATTGGCGGTTGGATTTCGCATTTTGGCGTTGTGGCGACTGCACTGTTCCGTTTCACTGTGCGACACCGAACGCTCATGAAATCAAACCGATTCCGCTCATTGTTTGTAGCAACCCTTTCCGCAACGCTCTGCATCAGTCACGCTGCTGACACCACCACGCTCACCGTTCAAACCGACAAACCCGGTGCGCGGATCAATCCCGCCATGTGGGGAGTTTTCTTCGAGGACATCAATCTCGGCGCAGACGGTGGGCTTTACGCGGAGCTGGTGAAGAATCGTGGGTTCGAGTTTCCCGATGCGATGATGGGTTGGAGTAAACTCAGCCCCAGCAAAGCGCGAGGCTCGCTTGCCATCCGCAACGAACAACCGTTCAACGCAAAGAACGCGCATTACCTCCGCATCGAATCACAGGGCAAAGATTTATTCGGCGTAGCCAATGAAGGCTTTCGCGGCATCGGCGTGAAGAAAGGCGAGGCATACAATTTTTCTGTTCAACTGCGTGTCGCCTCCGGAAATCCAAAGTTGCGCGTGGAGCTTTACAGTTCTGATGGTGCGTTGCTCGACTCAGTGCGACTGGAAAAGTTTTCTGGTGATTGGACGGGTCACTCTGCCTTGTTGCATCCGAAGGCGACCGATGCGAAAGTCAAACTTTATGTCCTCGTGGATGGCGCGGGCACGATTGATCTCGACATGATCTCGCTGTTCCCGGAGAAGACTTGGAAGAATCGTCCGGGCGGTTTGCGCGCGGACATGGTGCAATGGCTTGCAGATATGAAGCCCGGCTTCATGCGTTTCCCCGGCGGTTGCATCGTGGAAGGCAGCGAACTGGACAAGCGTTATCAATGGAAGAAAACAATCGGCCCGGTCGCCGAGCGCGAGTTGCTCATCAACCGTTGGAACTATGAATTCCTCCATCGTCCCGCGCCGGATTATTTCCAATCGTTCGGCATCGGCTTCTTCGAGTTTTTCCAACTGTGCGAAGACATCGGTGCTGAACCCATGCCCATCGTGAGTTGCGGCCTCGCGTGTCAGTTCAATTCCGGCGAGCAATGCACGCCCGAAGAACTCAACAACTACATACAGGATGCGATTGATCTTATCGAGTTCGCCAATGGCCCGGTCACGAGCACTTGGGGAGCGAAACGCGCTGCGATGGGTCATCCCGCGCCGTTCAACATGAAGATGATCGGCATCGGCAACGAAAACTGGCAGCAGCCCTACATCGAACGTTACGCAAAGTTTCACGCTGTGCTCAAAGAGAAGCATCCAGAGATTCAACTCATCTCCAGCGCCGGGCCGGGGCCAGCCGACGATCATTTCAAATACGCTTGGCCGAAATTGCGCGAACTCAAAGCCGACATCGTGGACGAACATTCCTACGCGAAGCCCGATTGGTTTTTCAACAACACGCATCGCTTCGACAGCTACGATCCCAAAGGCCCGAAGGTTTTCTTTGGCGAATACGCCGCGCAAAGCGACAAGGTTGTGAGCGTTAATAACCGCAACAATCTTGAGTGCGCGATCTCTGAAGCTGCATTCATGACCGGCATGGAACGCAACGCCGAAGTCGTCCGCATGGCTAGCTACGCGCCGCTGTTCGCGCACATTGATGGCTGGCAATGGACGCCGAACATGATCTGGGCGGACAATCTCAGTAGCTTCGGAACTCCTAATTACTACGTCCAACAACTCTTCGCGCTCAATCGTGGCGACGTGGTGTTGCCCGTGAAACTTGATGGTGTGACCGGTAAAAAACTTTATGTCTCTGCCACGCGCGATGAGGGCAGGGGAGAAGTCATTTTGAAACTTGTGAATGGTGAGAGCACATCAGTCGAAGTGAAGTTGAACCTCTCAGGTAACGCGCGACTCACTACGCTGACTGGCGCAAACCGCACCGATGAAAACTCGTTCACTGAGCCAAAGAAAGTTTCACCGAAAGAAAGCACGGTGAAACTCGCTGCCGGGAAACCCATAACGCTACCGCCGAATTCATTGACGGTATTGCGGGTAGCCGTCGGGAAGTGATACGTGAGTCCTATAAGTGCTATGAGTCACATGAGACTTATAGGTGAGCGTGCTCGCGCTCGACACCGCCGCAACTTTAACTGCAAAATCAGAAAGCTATGACCGAACACTACACAATCGGATTGGACTATGGCACGAACTCAGTTCGCGCACTCATCGTTAACGTTGCCAATGGCGAAGAGATCGCCGCTGCCGTATGGACTTATTCGCACGGCACGCAGGGCGTGATTCTTTCCAATGACCCAAATCTTGCGCGGCAACATCCGGCGGATTATGTCAAAGGCGCTGAGATCACGATCAAGCAGGCACTCGCCGACGCCGTGAAATCTGTGAAAGGTTTTACACCCTGCCGTGTCATTGGCATCGGTGTGGACACGACGGGCAGCACGCCGTTGCCGGTGGACAAGAACGGCCAACCGCTGGCGTTCAACGCAAAGTTTGCCAACAATCCCGCCGCGATGGCGTGGCTCTGGAAAGATCACACCGGAGTCGCCGAAGCCGCCGAGATCACCGCGCTTGCGAAGAAGATGCGCCCGCAATATCTCGCCAAGTGCGGCGGCACGTATTCGAGCGAATGGTTCTGGAGCAAGGTTCTCAAATGCTTGCGCGCCGCGCCGAAAGTGTTCGACGCCGCGCATTCGTGGATTGAATTGTCAGACTTCGTTCCCGCCGCACTCACCGGCACAGAGCATCCGAAGAAATTTATCGCAGGCGTTTGCGCTGCTGGTCACAAGGCGATGTGGAACGCGAAGTGGGGCGGTTATCCTGACGCGCAATTTCTTTCCAAGCTACATCCGAAGCTCGCCAAACTTCGCTCTCGTCTGACGACTCGCGTTCGTCCGATTGATCGCGCCGTCGGCGGGCTGACTCCGGCGTGGGCGAAGAGGACTGGTTTGGAAGCGGGCATCCCTGTCGCTGTTGGTGCGTTCGACGCGCACTTGGGCGCGGTCGGTGCTGGCATCGCGCCGGGAACACTAGTGAAGATCATCGGCACGAGCACTTGCGACATCGCCATCTCTGCCAACACCAAGAAACTTGCGGATGTGCCCGGACTTTGCGGCATCGTGGACGGCAGTGTGTTGCCCGGCTACTTCGGACTCGAAGCAGGTCAGTCTGCCGTTGGTGATTTGTTCAACTGGCTTGTGAATTATCTCCAGCCCGGCGGCAAGGATGCTGGTTCGCACGAAGCGCTCACCAAAGGCGCGTTGAAATTAAAGGCTGGCGAGAGCGGCTTGCTCGCGCTGGATTGGAACAATGGCAACCGCACAATCCTTGTTGATCAACGGCTCACTGGCGCGCTCATCGGCCAGACGCTTTACACGACACCGGCGGAGATTTACCGCGCGCTCATCGAGGCGACGGCGTTTGGCGCGTTGACCATCATCAATCGCTTCGAGGAATACGGGGTGAAGATTTCGTCCGTGGTGAACTGCGGCGGCATCGCGGAGAAAAGCCCGCTCGTCATGCAGATTTATGCGGACGTGACGGGTCGTCCGATGAAGATCAGCCGCTCGGCGCAAACCTGCGCTCTGGGTTCAGCCATCGCAGCGGCGGTCGTGGCAAATATTTATCCTGACTACGACATCGCGCAACGCCGCATGACCGGCTTGAAGCCACTCGTCTTCAAGCCGAACCCTAAAGCCCACGCGACTTACAAGGAGCTTTATGTGCTTTACCGCCAACTCCACGACGCTTTCGGCACAAAGACTGGCAGCGGAAATCTGCATGGCGTGATGAAGAAGCTGATTGAGATTCGGAGTCGCGTTAGGAAGTGATTTCTAACCACGGAACACGCGAAAGGAACAGCGTTTAATTTTTACCGCATCGTTCCGACTAAACAGTCACCACGAGTAATGCACGGTGTAGGTGATGGTCTTTTCTTCGTCGGGTTTCACGGGTACGCGGAACTCGATGGTTTGCGCGTCGGTCTTCTTGAACTCATCAGACTTCGCTGTGATGTTCCAATTGTTCCAGCGGTAGAGATGTTCGACGACGCGGATTTCCACGGCTTCTTTCTTGCGATTGCGGAGTTTGATCTCGAAGGTTTCGGTCATCCATTTGTCGGAACGGTCCGTCTTGAAGTCGGTGGGTTTGCGTTCACCGACGAGGTCGAAGGAATTGCCGGTGCGGACACGGATGGTTTCGTTGCGTGGGGTGTGATCAATCTCGTTTTCGCCGGTGAACTCAAGCTGGCCATCGTCGCCGCGCCGGTAGAAGCGCAGTTTGCCCTTGGGTAAAGCGACGCCGAGGCGATTGGTCTCCGCGTTCACGAACTCGCGCATGACCCAGACTTTCTTGTTCGACTGCGTGCCGTAGCCGGGATCGTTGTTGCGTCCGCCGTAGTAACGATAACCCGCTTCTGCTCCGTCATAGACATAGATGGAGGGCGCTTTGACGGATTCCGCGCGGACGAACTCGACCTGCTTCGTCTCGCGGTCGCGCAGCGTGGTGGCGCGGGCCAGCGTGTAAAGGTGGAATTCGTCGAAGGATTTTTCAGTGACGGTAGCTCCGCCATCAAAGTCTGCCGTCGCTTTGGCAGCGTATAATCTCATCTCGCGTCGCGGTTGTTGTGGCTGAATCTTGTTCACGTCGCCCGCCATCAATTTGATCTTGGCGTTCTCAAACGTTTTCCCGCTCTGATTGTTCATCGTGATCCAGCCGATGAGATCAACGGTGTCGCCTTTCTCCGGCGCGACGAGATTGTAATCTGCGTTCCATGCGAAACCTTCCGTGACGTAGCTGACTTCGGCGGCGAGTTTGCCGGGTTTGTCGGCGCGTAAGAGCCAGTTGAGCGTGGGCTTTAGAATCGTATCGTCGCCGAGGCTTGGGAAAAGCGGCTGGCCGGGCAGGGTGAACTGAAGTTTGCCGTTCACTTCAATGACCGGTTGTTCCGCGCCGCCGCCGGGCACGTAGCCGCTGCGGATGATTTTGCCGGGAATGATTTCGCGCACGGTCGTGTTGTCCTTCATGCGGAGGTTTTGGAAATCAATCGTCTTACCCTCGTTGAGCGACAGCAGCAGTTCCTGCGAGACGGGATCGTTGCGATAATTCTGTTCGAGGATTTGCAGCACTCGTTTGCCTGCCGGGTCACGGAGGATGACCGAATCCGGTTCGAGATGCGCGGTCGCACCAGTGAAGCGGACTTCGTTGACTCCGGACTTGAGATCGAGCGGGACGGAGTCGCGCACGACGGCGAAGTTTTGGTTGTAGATAGTGAGTGCGGGTTCGGCGATGGAATCGAAAGTGGCGAGTGAGACCAGAGCGAGCAGAGCAGGGGCAATTGTTTTCAAATGCGATGTCTTCATAAAGTTTTTGTTGGTGTGAACTGTCAGCACAATGAATCAGACGGCGATGGCGAAAGAATGCTCCGCAGGAATTTTTGAGGCGAGAGTATTTTCGCGTTGAAAGGAAAACGGGCTTGGAATGTGTGGCGATTGTTGTCAGTGCAGAGGCGTCTAACTATCTTGATTAACACCGTGGCTTTAGCCCGGTATAGCAAGGATAGGATGGAGTTTTCAGCCGTTTCAACGGCTTTTGAGACTGGCGCGAGAAACCGTTGAAACGGTTTTTATTGGTGGCATCGCGCTTTTCACCGGGCTAAAGCCACGGTGTTAATGAAAACCGCACGAAACCAAACGAATTGAGATGGGTCTGCGTTGCGATTGTCGTTTGATCGTGTTTTTCCCAAAAAAACTTGTTGCGGGTGAACTTCGCTTTGCTACTCTTTGCCTCCGTTTCTCTGGCGGTTAGTGACCTTCCAGCGACGGATAAAACTTTTAGCAAATGCCGACAATCAATCAATTGGTCCGCAAGGGCCGCAATAAGATCAAGTATAAGTCCAAGTCTCCCGCCTTGGAGAACTCGCCGTTCCGTCGCGGCGTGTGCATCCAAGTCATGACTCGTACGCCCAAGAAGCCTAACTCCGCGATGCGTAAAGTTGCGAAGGTGCGGTTGACGAATGGCTTCGAGATCATCGCCTACATCCCGGACGAAGGTCACAACTTGCAGGAACACAGCATCGTGCTCGTGCGCGGTGGTCGTGTGAAGGATTTGCCCGGTGTGCGTTATCACATCGTGCGCGGAACACTCGACGCCGCTGGTGTTGAAAAGCGCCGCGTGAGCCGTTCCAAGTATGGCGTGAAGCGTCCGAAGGCCGCCAAAGCCGCTCCTGCCAAGTAATCATTCACCCCCAAAGAATTTAACGAACACATGTCACGTCGTCGTCAAGCCTCCAGGCGTCCTGCACAAAAGGACGGAAAATACCAGAGCGTTCTCGTAGCGCGATTGGTCAACACCGTCATGTTCTCCGGTAAGAAGAGCACTGCACAACGCATCGTCTATGGTGCGTTCGATACTCTCTCCGAGAAGAATCCGGCGAGCAACCCTGTTGAAATTTTGCAGCGCGCTGTGGATAACGCCAAGCCCCGCATCGAAACCAAGCCCCGCCGTGTCGGTGGTGCCACGTATCAAGTGCCGCTTGAAGTTCCGTCTGATCGTCAAGCCGCGTTGGCTTTGCGTTGGATTGTAGATTTTGCCGATGCGCGTAAAGGCACGCCGATGGCCGCAGCACTCGCAGCCGAGATCATGGAAGCTTTCCAAGGTCAGGGCGGAGCGATCCGTAAGCGTGACGACGTTCACAAGATGGCGCAGGCTAACAAAGCCTTCGCGCACTTCCGCTGGTAGTCCAGAAACTTTAACACGCCCCGGAAGCAAACATTGCTCGGGGCGTTTTTTTTATCACCCAAACAATTTATGACAGCTCCTGCAACTACATCCCCGAATTCGCCCAACCGCGAATATACGCTCGAACGCACCCGCAACATTGGTATCGCCGCGCACATTGACGCGGGCAAGACCACGACCACCGAGCGTATTTTGTTTTACACCGGACTCATCCATAAAATCGGTGACGTGGATGACGGCAACACCGTGACTGACTGGATGGAGCAGGAAAAGGAGCGAGGCATCACGATCACTTCTGCCGCCGTGACCTGCTTCTGGACGCAGAAAACTGCGAAGGCTGGCGAAGACAAAATTTATAAGGCGTTCAACAACGTGGCTCATCGCGTCAACATCATTGACACGCCCGGTCACGTTGACTTCACCGCTGAAGTCGAACGTTCCATGCGTGTGTTGGATGGCGCGGTTGCTGTGTTCTGCGGTGTGGCTGGCGTGCAGCCGCAATCCGAAACCGTCTGGCGTCAGGCTACGAAGTACAACGTTCCGCGCATCGCGTTCGTCAATAAGATGGATCGCATCGGCGCGAACTTTGAAAACGCCCTCAACGACATGCGCACAAAACTCAAGGCTTATGCGTTCCCGATCTTCCTGCCGCTGGGACAAGGTCCGTGCGAGTTTGAAGGCAAGCCAGTCGAAGGTGGTTTTGAAGGCGTGATTGACCTCGTCAACCAGAAGACAATTTATTGGGGGCCGGGCGAGGCCAATGAGGGTCTCAACTACGAAATTCGGGACATTGCTCCGGCAGATCAGGAACGCGCCAAGGCTGCGCTCGCGGAATTGATTGATGCCGTCTCCAACAAAGATGACGAGATTGCGAATCTGGTTCTCGAAGACAAGCCGATCACCGCACCTATCCTCAAGGCAGCGATCCGCCGCTTGACCTGCAAGATTGAACTCGTGCCCGTGTTGTGCGGTTCGGCGTTCAAGAAAAAAGGCGTTCAAGTGCTCGTGGACGCGGTCATTGATTACCTCCCCAGCCCGCTGGACATTCCGGGTGCGACAGGTCATGAACTCGGCACGGACGTTGTGGTCAATGTCCCGACGACTGACAGCGAAAAGTTTTGCTCACTCGCATTCAAACTCTGGACCGATCCTTTCGCGGGCAAACTGGTGTTCTTCCGCGTTTATTCCGGTTCGCTCAAAAAGGGCGACACGATCTACAATCCGCGCACACGCAAACGCGAACGCGTCAGCCGCCTCATGGTTATTCAAGGCAGCGAACGTAAGGACATTGACTCTGTATATGCGGGCGACATCGCCGCGCTCGTCGGGCTTCGCAACATCACCACGGGTGACACGCTCTGCGACGAAGACTTCGATGTGACACTCGAACCGCCGACGTTCCCTGAACCGGTTATCTCGATGGCCGTTGAACCCAAGACCAAGCAGGATCGCGACAAATTGTCCGAAGGCTTGCAACGTCTCGCTGAAGAAGACCCGACGTTCCGCTGTTTCACGAATGAAGAAACCAGTCAGCTCATCATCGCGGGCATGGGTGAGTTGCACTTGGAAATCATCATTGACCGTTTGAAACGCGAATTCAAAGTCGAGGCGAACACTGGCGCGCCGCAGATCGCGTATCGCGAAACGATCACGAAGGAAGCGGAAGGCGAAGGCAAATTCATCCGTCAATCCGGCGGTAAAGGCCAATACGGTCACGCGTGCATCAAAGTTTATCCGAATGAAAAGGGTAAGGGCGTGGAAGTCGTTGACGAAATCGTCGGTGGCTCGATTCCCAAGGAATTTATTCCCAAGGTCATTGACGGCATCGAAGAAGCCATCAAAGGCGGCGTTTATGCGGGCTATCAGGTCATTGACATCAAGGTCGAAGTCGTGGACGGATCGTTCCATGAAGTTGATTCGAACGAACTCGCGTTCCGCATGGCAGGCATCTTCGCGTTGAAAGACGCGTTCAAGAAAGCTGGCCCGATCTTGCTCGAACCGCTGATGAAGGTGGAATGCACGACGCCGGACGAATATCAGGGCGACCTGCTCGGCGACATCAATCGTCGTCGTGGCACGATTGTCAGCATTGAAGCGAAGAACGGGCAGACTGTTCTCAATGCTCATGTGCCGCTGGCTGAAATGTTCGGCTACGCGACGGCAATCCGTTCGCTTTCGAAAGGCCGTGCTTCGTATTCGATGGAGCCGTTCACCTTCGCGCAAGTGCCCAACAGCGTCGCGGAAAAACTCCTCGACACTGCGAAGAACAAACCTGCGGCTCGTACTTAGTCGAGTTGAGGTTCAGTTGAATTCAAGAAGGCCGCGTTTTACGACGCGGCCTTTTTTTATTTTTGGAATAAGCGAATGCGATGGTCTGCGTTTGTCTGAGTCTGCGTTCTTGATTTGGTCGGTAGCAATGCGGTCGCGTCACTCACTCGCACCAACACCAGTTTCCTTCTTTGTCGGCAGGCGATTCCAAGATTGATTCACACACATCCCATCCCTATTTTTCTGGCAACCCAACCAGCGATTATGGAAATCAAAGTTCAGTGTGATTGCGGACAGAAATTCAAATTCGATGTCGAGCCAGTGAACGGACATGTGCCGTTCGCGGTGAAGTGTCCCGTGTGCGGATTCGACGGTACGGCTCGCGCCAACGTCATCCTTCAACAACTTCTCGTGTCCGCGCCTGCGCCATTCGCCAGTGCGCCCGCGCGTATTTCCATCGCCGCATCCGCACCCGCACCGGCATACACTGCGCCGCCCGCCCCCGCGCCGATGCGCCCGGCGGGATTGAGCATCAATCGCCCGCCTCCACTTCAAGCCGCGCCTGCTCCCGAAGACGACGAAGACATGGAGGGTAAAGAAACGGAGAACGATAGCGCAGACGGCGTTCACGAGACAAAGCTCAGTTGGAAAATGTGGGGGATGATTATCGTATTCATCCTTCTGGCCATCGGCGGTTCTTACATCAAATCCGCGCGCAAGTCCCTCGTGGGCGACGTGCTGGATTGGGGTTGGAACAAGGTCACCGGAGCGAGCAGCCAAAACACACATTCCGCAGAGGATGCAAACGCGACCACAGACCATAAAGAGTTGGATAAAATTGCTGAAGAAGAAATCAAATCTGAAAACTCAGCCGAAGCTCGCGCATGGTTAGCGACTCCTTCCAATGCCTTGTTCAAGACCGACAAACCAGAAGCCATCGCACTGATGGAGAGTTTATACAAAGCCGGTTGCACTAAGGTCTATATCACTGGCATCGAAAAACTCGGTGATGCTTTCGTCAGCGATTCCATGGTTGCCGTTCTTCCAACTGACGCAACTCAACGACAAAGTGCGTTCAAGGTTGAGAAAGAATATTCAGAGAAGCGTGGCGAAAACGGCGAACTAGATAAGGGGCAGAAATTTATTTCTATCGAACTTTAATCGAGAGGTGAAGCCTTGAATAAGGAAACCAAGAATGTAGGAAGGGAAAACGACTTCAACTCTTCCCTGATGATTCCCTGGCTTCCTTATTAAAAACTCCTGCTCTCTTGGCTTCCGTCACCAAACCCTGTATTCCTAATCCCATGCTCGGTAAGGGAATCATCAAAGGCATGGCGGAGACTGCGAGGAATTTCCTCGGCAGCTACGTCAGCGACGAGCGTTTGACCACGGTGCAGTACCCGGAGGAACGTTCGCCCCAGATCGAGAACTCGCGCCAGTTTCCATTCCTTGTGTTCGATGGTAGTGATCCGATGAAAGGATTGCGCTGCGTCGCATGTCAGATTTGCGAGAAGGAATGTCCGCCCAAGTGCATCTACATCGTCAAGAGCAAGGACAAGCGCGTGGATTACA
>JAYUAV010000057.1:0-3277 GCA_043741175.1 Verrucomicrobiota bacterium | reverse complement strand
TGCCGGGGCGAAAATGGCATTCACGGTCGCCATCGGAAGTTCGGATCTGGGTTTGACTCCCTTTTGCGCATACTGGAGCAAAGTATGAAGCATCTGCCGCGCAACGGGACTGTCTTGCTTGTGCAACAAATCCAGTGTGCAGACGAGCAGTTTTCCCGGGCCAACTTTGGCCTCGAACAAAACGCCCAGCTTGTGGTTGCGCTCAAAGTTGTCTATGACCTGAACGATGGGCCGATAAGTGGCGGGCGTGGCGTCCAATACAACCGCACGGCTGTCTGTCACCATGTCCCACCATTGCCAGTCGCTGTGAGTGTCCGTCGGAAATTCGGCCAGCGCCGGGTGACGCGCATTAATCAACAACCCCATCGTGCCGGGGGCAGCGGGCTTTTTGTTCCCTTCACAGATGCTGCGGAACATGGGATAACACCAAAAGTCGGGAGTGAAAAATCCTTCTACGCCCGGCACCGCGTCTGCAGCCGGCAAGAGCAACACCGTCCGTCCGGCGGCCAGCATGGCTCGCGTTTCATCGTCCCAAGCCTGACGAATCGCCACCGCTGATGTCGGCGTGGTGTCCACCTGGTCTGGATAAAGCCAAAGCGAATAGTCATTGCGATAGTCCGTCTTACCCAAACGAAGCCGCAAATGGTAACGCGCTGGCGCCGCCAAACTGCCCAGCGAAATTGACACCGTTCCCGCCGGAATAAGACCTGCGGGGTAATCGCGCGGCGGCAGTTCGCCTCGCGCCATGGTTTTTCCGGCATCATTTACCAGCGTCCAAATCAGCGGGACATTCTTCAAATCAGTCGGCCCGTATTGGGCCACTTCGATTTGCGCGGTGAACGTCTGGCGGTTGGTCCAAGTATAACTGCTCATGCGCGCCAGCGGCACGACCGGCCCGCAGAAGTTGCGCCACGCTTCCGGATTGATAAGTCCTTTGCTTTCCATGAACGCGTTGAGGATGCCAACCAACGCCGTGCCCTGACCGGGAAAATCCTGAAGGTCGAGCAATTGAAATCCGCCAAAGCCGGGCGTGCGCAAACTCGTTTCGATTTCTTCGCGGTAACATTGCACTGTCAGCGCACCAGACGCGGCCACAAAGTCATCGGCTTGATCCAGCATCCCTGCCGCCTGAAGGCGACGCTGAAAGGTCTCAAAGTTCCACGGCTTTTGCACGCCGATGTATTTCTTTAGCTCGCGAAAATCCGGGAACACTTCGAATTCACCAACCTCATGTCCGATCACCGGCACAGAGACTCCCTGCAAGGCGTTGCGATAATCATAAGTCGTGGCCGGTCGCAACTGCTGAATGTGACCCAGCGGTTTGTCGGCGTGCGAAAACGACCCGCGCACGGCGTGCTCCGCCGAATCCTGCGAAGTCCGCGCGGTCGTCCAATAGTCATCGCCCTCCGCAAATGTGGGACGACCGAATTCGTTGTTCGATCCTTGCACATAAAGCCGCGTGCCGTCGAACCTCCTCAACTCGGCCACCGCCTTGGCGCGGCTCGCACGGCCGCCATAGATCTCGTTACCCAACGAAAACATGACGAACGAAGGATGGTTGCCATAGTCGGTCAAAATGCGCTTGGCTTCCGCGAGATTGTATTCACTCGCCGCGTCCCGATAGTCGCCGCCAAAATTATACAACTCCGGCTGGAGGTAAATGCCCACGCGATCCGCCGCCTGAAACGCGGCTTCTGGCGGGGTGCTGCTGTGAAACCGGTAGTGATTCAGTCCGTAGGATTTTGCCACTGAAAACACGCGCATCCAGGCTTTCAAATCCATCGCCACATGCCCCTCCAGCGGAAAGACCAGCGCGTCGTGCTTGCCGCGCAGCATCAGCGTCCGCCCGTTGATGGTGAACTGGCCGTCCTTGGTCTTGAACTCACGCAGTCCGAACTCCGCTTGCCGAGTGTCGCGGAAAACTTTCCCCGCCGCAGCTTCCGTTTCCAGCTTTGCCTCCAGCCGGTAGAGTGCCGGATGAAATTCATCCCACAACAGCGCGTTCTTTCCCAAGGGCAGTGTGACCGAAACCGTGGCACCGCCGGGCGCGACCGTGAAAGCATTGGTCACCAGAATCGCTTTGCGCGCCTTGGCTGCCGGCACGTTGAAGGGGATGGCGGAGAGAATGATTTGGCCGTGCTGTGAACTCTTGGTGCTGTTGCCAATGAGCAGCGCGACCTGCGCCGCCTGATTGGGCACGTCGGGAGTCACGCGCGATTGCTCAAGCCAGACCGGATCATGCGCCGCCAGATGCAAATCGCCAATGAGTCCGTTCCATTTGGTTTGCGTGCTGGTGGTGATCATGTGACCAGTCACACCAAACGGCCCGGCCTTGCTATCCACGCGGATCGTCAACTGATGCGCGCCCGGAGCAAGCTCGCCCAACCGATAGACCTGCGCGACGCCCAGCGCGTCTTGCTCGCCAAGGAAAACGCCATCCAGCCAGACTTTCGTCACCTTGGTGCGCTCCAAAAACAGTTCGACTGAACGACCGCTCCAGTCCGTAGGAATTTTGATCGTCCGCTGAAACCACGCGACGCCTTCGTAGGAATACTCGGAGCTGAGTTCCATGACATTTTCCGTCGGCTGGACACGCGGGCCTTTCTTATTTTGCGCGATAGTTCCCGGCAGCGTCACCGTGTCAGCCAAATCGTGAGTGAACCATTTTTCGTTCTCGCCCGCTCCATTGGTATCCAAGGCAAAACGCCAATTGCCGGCGAGCGGCATCACCTCGTTTGCGTTCACGGCGGACCACCCGGCAACCAGCGACGCGACGAGTGGCAATAACCGGAGATACTTTGTATTCATTTAATTGTGAACTTAGTTAAGCCCCGGCATCGCCGCAGCCCAAGTCATCGGCCAGCACGAAAAGGATGTTAGGCCGATGTTTTTCCCCGGCACCTGACGCAGAACAGGTGATGGCAATGGCGACAGCCATGGAATACCAAATGGTCTTCATGAGCGTGAACCGCGGATTGAATTGGAAAAGTGCGGGAATTCTTTCACGTGGCGCATCATGACAGAAAGGAACTTCGCAGGTGTCAACCCTTCAATTCGCAGCGGTCGTGTGCTTGGCGGAAACCTTCTTGGGATTCTCTACCTTCACATGGTCGGAGTCGGTAATCATGAATAATTTTTCCTCTCCTTCCGGTGCAGGATAGTCCCGGGTTCTTTCCAATTGATTGCCAACGAAAGTCAGTCCATCCACGGAATACATCGAAAGCAGCGGCAGCGGGCTGAATACGCGAAAGAGGTTGTTCTCGATCCTGATATTCTT
>JAYUAV010000056.1:0-5116 GCA_043741175.1 Verrucomicrobiota bacterium | reverse complement strand
GTTGGTGATGTGACGTTGGGGTGCAGTTTTTAGAGACGGAAGTGGTTTTGGGTGAAGGCAAAAATTTTACTAAACGAACGACCGTGGGTCTATCGCAACAATTGCACATGTTGCTTCAACCATCGCTCCGCCTCCAGATAGTCCGGGCACAGCCGCGCCACTTCCTGCCAGAACTTGTCCGAATGGTTCATCTGCCGACGATGTGCTAGTTCGTGAAGAATGATGTAGTCACGGACGAAGGCGGGTGACTGGATCAATCGCCAGTTGAGCGAAATTGTTCCCCGTCGCGAACACGAACCCCAACGCGATTTCTGGTTGCGAACCGTCACTCGACACACGCTGATTCCGTGTTGCGCCGCCAGTTCCATGACGCGTGGCGGCAGTTCCTGTAATGCGAGACGGCGCAGATGCTTTTCAATGACGGGCCGCAAGTCCACCACGACGTTGTCCGCTGTAATCTGTTCGGTGCCGAAATAAATTGTGCCGAAGGAATTCGTCTCGATGCGAACCTGCTCGCCGCGAAAATAAATCTCCGTTCCCGGATTCCATACGATCGAAGATATTGGGCGGGCTGCAAGACGTTGAAGTTGCCGCTCCAGCCAGCCGACATTCCGCAATGCAAACTCCCGGGCGGCTGCAATCGTTCCGCCACTGGCCAACCGGGGCGCGAGATGACGCTGAAATTGCTCCAGCAACTTCCAGTTGTGAAGCTGATCTTCACAAAGCGGGGCTTTGACGTTGTCAGTGACAGTGACCACGCTCTCGCCAGCCCCTCATTCCGCGTGCCGAACACAACTGGTGTGGCCTCCCATTATTGCGGATGGCGAATGCCCCTTACCCGGCCTGTCGGCCACCCTTTCTCCAACTGATGGGGAGAGGGTCGGGGTGCGGGGATTTTGTTTGAGAGCGATTATCCAAGGATGCGGCGGCCTTCGTCGAGGAAGATGCCTTTGAAGTTCATCTCCAACGCCTGCGCATTGGTGGCTTTGGCCAGTGCTTCTTTCTCCGACACGACGCCTTGTTTCACGAGGGTGAAAAGTGCTTGGTTAAACGTCAACATGCCGTCGTCCGTACCGGTCTCAATGGCCACCGCGAGTTTGTCCAGACGGTTTTCTTCGATGAGTTTTTTGACCGTGCCCGTATTGATCATGATCTCCAGTGCAGGTGTCATCTTTCCGGCGATAGTCGGCACCATGCGTTGGCAGATCACGGCCTGCAATGTGCCAGCAAGCTGACGGCGGACTTGTTCGCGTTCGTTCGCCTCGAAGAAATCCAGAATGCGCGTGATGGATTGTGAGGCGTTCGTGGTGTGGAGCGTGGATAGCACAAGATGTCCCGTGTCCGCTGCGCTCATGGCGGCGGCGAAGCTGGTGCTATCGCGCATTTCGCCCACCATGATGATGTCCGGGTCCTGACGCAGGACGTGTTTCAACGCGTGATGAAACGAAAGCGTATCGAGTCCGACCTCGCGTTGTTCGATGACAGATTGGTTGTCTTCAAATACGAATTCAATCGGGTCTTCCAGCGTGATGACGTGCTTTTTGTAGTTGCCGTTGATGTGTTCGATCATCGCAGCGAGCGTGGTGGACTTGCCGCTGCCGGTTGAACCCGCCACCAGCACGATGCCGCGCGGTGCTTCCGCGATCTTCCTGATCTGCGGGAGCAAACCGAGTTCCTCAAAGCTCGGCACATGAGTCTTCACATAACGCATGGCCAGACACCATTGACCGCGTTGCTGGAAAAGATTCGTGCGGAAGCGTCCGACGTTGGGGACATAATAAGAAAAGTCGGCCTCACGTTCGTCATCCACTTTTTTCTTTATGTGCGGCGGTGTGATCGTCGCGATCACGTTGTTCATCCAACTTTCCGTCGGATGCGGGCACTCGATGGCGATCAACTCGCGGTTGATGCGGAAGATCACGGGCGTGCCGATCTTGATATGCACGTCCGACGCGTGACCATCCACAGCGGTCTTGAGAATTTTATAGAACAATTCCATGCCGCAAGATTAACAGACGGCTGCATTGACGCCAAAGAGGAAAGTGCTTTGTGAGAATTAAATTCCACGCGTTCTATTTCTTTTCTTTCGCTGAACCAAGCCGCTTGCTTTACTGCGCGCGTGAATGTTGAAGATAGCATCTGGGACAAGCTCACCCGCGTGGTGATCGGTTTGTGTTTGCTTGCGGGGTTGGTGGCCATCGGCGTCTGGTATCTGCCGCTCATTCGTCAGAATGAACGGATGCGCGCGGAAGTACTCCGCTTGGACCGTGAAGTCGCCAAGGAATCTGAGACGCGCAAACAACTCAATGCTTCGGTGGAATCTCTCAACAACGACCCCAAAGCCGTCGAACGGCTCGTCCGCGAATCAATCGGATTGGCCAAGCCGGGTGAAACTGTCATCCGATTCGAGGAAACCAGCACGAATCTTCCCGCCACGCGCTGATGGGGAACATGTGAGAAACACAGCGCTCCTTCAAATGCCGCTGTTGGAGAGCGTGGTGCTGATATTGTTGACGATCTGCGCCAGACGCGGATGTGAGGTCTCGAACTCTTCCACCGATTGACGCAGGCCCTGGCTCGACAACTTTACCAACTGAGAATCTTGCTCCGCTCGCGTCGCTTCGTGCGTGGCGACTTGTGTGAAGCCCACGATGCTTTGCGCTTGCTCGTTGTGGGTCTTGGCAAGCTCGCGTGTCTCGGATTTCAACGTGGCGAGCAATCCGAGCAATTCAGCACGACGATCTTGCGGGAGCAATTCGGCGTTCTGGATGCGCGCTTCGATCTGTTTGATGGTTTCGTTAATCATAGGTTGCTTGATGAAACTTAACTGTGATTCCAAGTTCGGCAATGATTGATTCTGAGGGGCTGTTTTCAAAATCAATTTTAGTTGCGGAGCAGCGACAGAAGTTAGCCCACGGCGTGAGCCGTGGGTTGAGTTGTTAAAAAAACAAGCCCCGGAGGGGGCGGCAGATTCTTCACAGACATTGTGATTTTCTTTCGCCCCTACCGGGGCTTGTCGGTTCTACGCTTTTCCCACGGCTCACGCCGTGGGCTATCTTCTGGCGCAACTCCGTTGCTGAAACCCGACTTCGGAGTTCGGGTTCACCCCTTGGCCTTGTAACCCACAGTCACCATGCGGCTGTCGAGTTCGATGAGTGAGTATCCCCAAGGCAGATAGCGGTTAGGACCTTTCTTGTCGGGATGTTCAATGCGCCATGCGATGACCTGCCAGCCGCCAGAGGTTTTGATCACTTCCCATTCAGCGCGATCTGACCAGGATTCTTTTTGTTCCAACAATGCTCTCGCCGCTGCGATCTGTTCCTTGTAACGACCTTTCGGATCTTCTGCGTGTTCCATGCGCACGACACGCTTCCCGCAACCGAGAAGCAGCGAGAGCAAAACGAGCGTGATAAGACATCTGAACATCGCCTGTACATCGGCGTGGTGAAAACTTTCTTGAGCAGGCTGCGGTTGCGAATCAGGCAACTCGCGTGGCGGCAAGCGGTGCGACGACGCGCCAGATGGCAGACTGGATTTCCGCAATCGAGCCGACGGCGTGGATGACTTTGATGCGGTCTGGATGTTCAGCAGCGATGGCGTCGTAACCTTTGGCGACGCGTTCGAAGAAGGCGCGGTCGGCCTCTTCCATGCGGTCGCGGAGGAAGGGCATGGTGGATTGACGGGAACGCAAACGTTCCTCGCTCACAGCTTGTGGGACTTTCAAAAACAATGTGAGGTCAGGGCGAGTGTCTCCGACAGCGAGGTCAATGACGTGTTTAACCGTCAACAAATCCAGTTGGCGACCGTAGCCTTGATACGCCGTAGTAGAATCGTAGAAACGGTCGCACACGATGATCTCGCCGCGCGCGAGGGCAGGGCGGATGACTTCGCGCACGAGTTGGGCGCGGCTGGCGTTCATCAGCAGCAACTCGGCTTCGCTCGTCATCGCATCGTTGGAGTGACTGTGCTTGAGTGTGTGACGAATCTCCTCGCCAATGGGCGTGCCGCCGGGTTCGCGGAACACTTTTACCGTGTGTCCCCACTCGCGCAACTTCTCGACGAGCAACGGGACTTGCGTGCTTTTGCCGCTGCCTTCGTTGCCTTCGAATGTGATGAATAGTCCCTTCACGCGATCAAATCTTTTTCAGCTTCGGTCCTTTGGGCGAATCTTCCACGACCCAGCCTTTGGCTTTCAACTCGTCGCGGATTTCGTCGCTGCGTTTGAAGTCTTTCGCTTTGCGCGCGGCCTGGCGAGCTTCGAGCAGGGCGAGGATTTCTGGGGGAGTCACCGATTCAACTGACGTTTCTCCTTTGATAAAAGTCACTATAGATTCGTCACGAAATGACGGTATCACAATTGAGCCTACGTAAGTATAGGTTCTCGGCACGTTCACGCCCAACACAGCGTCAACTTTTCCCCAATCAGCCATTGCTGACGCCGCAGTCTCTGGCGTCATCGTGTTCGCAGCCAACATTCGATTCGTCGCGCGCACCCAGTCAAACACAACAGCCCACGCAGCGGAGACGTTCAGATCGTTGTCGAGTGCGGCGGTGAAATTTGTGACGAGATCGGACGTAGCGGCTTGTTGGAGTTCACGCTTTAGCGTGTCCGGGGAGCAAGCTGAAGCTTGAACTCCAACACCAGCGAGTTCGCGCAGCTTGCTGACACATTCATCAATGCGACCAAGTGCGCTCTTTGCTCCAGCCAATCCATCCAGCGTGAAGTTGAACGTATCGCGATAGTGCGCGGAGAGCAGAAGGTAACGAACTTCGCGCCCGGTGAAACCTTTCGCCAACAGATCCCGCAACGTGAAAAAGTTTCCGAGCGACTTGCTCATCTTCTTGCCTTCGACGAGCAGAAACGCGCCGTGCAGCCAGTATTTCACGAAGGGTTTGCCGGTCGCGCCTTCGCTCTGGGCGATCTCGTCTTCGTGATGCGGGAACTTCAAATCCTCGCCGCCGAGATGCAGATCAAAACTGTTGCCAAGCACTTTCATGCTCATGGCGGAACATTCGATATGCCAGCCGGGGCGACCTTCACCCCACGGGCTGGGCCAGAAGACATCGCCGTCGTCGGGTACGCGGGCTTTCCACAGCGCGAAGTCTGCGAGGGATT
>JAYUAV010000055.1:0-7518 GCA_043741175.1 Verrucomicrobiota bacterium | reverse complement strand
CTTGCTGCTTTCCGTGATGGCGGTCACTGACTTTGCAGGAATAAACACCGTCGCCGTTGTGTTCGCCGGGATGCGGACTTTGAGTTTGAACCCATCTTTCTCCTGCCGCCACTCGCTGGAAATATTACCACGAACAGAATCGTAGCTTGCCCGCGCCCACTTCAAATCACCGACGGGTTGCGGACGGATGATGATCTTCTTGAAACCCGGCCCTGCTGGATCGCAATCAATGCCAGCAAGGTCTTTGTAAAACCACTCTGTGATCTGGCCGAGCATGAAGTGATTATGCGACGTGGTCAGATTCGCATCCCACGCCTCCGTCAAACTCGTCTCACCTTTCTTGATCATGTAACCGTAACCAGGTTTCTCGTCCTGATTGATCATCTTGTAGATCAAATCCGAGCGACCTCCTTGCGCGAGAGCTTGCAGCAGGAAACGAAACCCAATGTCGCCCGCAGTCATCTGGCAATCGCTCGCCTCCAAATCTTTCACAAGCGAGGCGAGCACGGCATTGCTGTGCGCTGGTTCAACGATGCCCATCACGAGCGCGATTGCATTCGCCGCCTGCGATCCCGTCGCATAAGTACCGTTCGTCGCATTAAAAAACTTCACGTTGTAAGCGTGGCGGATGCGTTCGGCTTTGGCTGAAAACTCTTGTGCCTCGTCAGGTTTCTCCAAAAGCCCAGCCACCTTCGCAAGAATCCACGCATCGTGAAAATAAAACGCCGAGGCGGTGATGGGTGGCGGTGTGTGTTGCGACGCGCCGGATTTCTTCGGGCCTAGATCAAACCAGTCGCCAAGGCCCACACTGATGATGTCGTTGGTCGCCGAACTTTCGAGATAAGCAAAGTAGCGATTCATGTCAGCGTAATGCGTGCGAAGCAGATCGAGATCGCCGCAGAACTGATACTGCTGCCACGGCACGATGATGAACGCGCTGCCCCATTCGGGCGATGAACGGAACGCGCCTTTGAACTCGGTGTATTCAGGCGCGATGTTCGGCACAAGGCCGGAATCTGTCTGCGCGTCAGCCATGTCGTTCATGCCTTTGGTGTACATTCGCGCCATATCGAACTCGTAGCGGATTGCCGGGCTGTTGAGATGATATTGCTCAAGCCAGCCAAGTTTTTCGCGATGCGGACAATCGGTGAGAACAGAAACCATGTTCGCGCGTTGCGCCCAGCGGACAAGATCGCGGATTTTGTTCAGCAACGGATTGGAACACTCAAACTCGCCAATAGGCCTAGCGACGGAATGCACGATGACTGCATCAAGTAATTCTATGTGAGGTAAATCATTCGTAGTAGGGCGCGTCACTCCGTGCGCGCCGTCGGCTGGCAGAGGACTGCCCACCCTACCTGCTGGCGGAATCAACTCCGCTTGCATGTAACGACAGCCGACATAATAGAACTGAGGAAACCATTCCTCCACCTGATCTGTCGCCTTCGTGTATTGCCACCAAGAGATGCCGCGATTCGTGCTGCCTGTCGTCGAGCGCAGAATTGAACCGTCAGCATTCACCACTTCCGCCGGAATCAATCGCACGGTGCTGCCCGCTGGACCACTTACGCGGAGACGCGGCATGTAACTCGCGTTCTGCAAGAAGTCGAACACGGACACAGTATCGGACAATCGCTTCTCCTCGAATGGGACGTTGGATTCAATCGCACGTAGTGGTTCGCTCGCAGCACTGTGTCCGCGCAATGTTCCCGAAGGACGCACCACCGCGACGGCATGATTCCATTTCGCGTCATCGAACTTGGGTTGATTCCAGCCGTTCGGATACAGCCGCGCATCGAAATCCTCGCCGCCGTAGATGCTGTTGTATGTCACTGCGCCCGGATGCGTGCGCCATGATTCATCTGTGAGAACGAACTCCTTCGAGCCATCAGCGTATTCAAGTTCAATCTGGCAAATAGCGCGCAGCGGGCCGAACGATCCCGTGAACTTCGCGAAACGATTCCGCCGCTCGACGTGATACATGCCGTTGCCAAGTGTGATGCCGACGACGTTGTCGCCAGTGCGGAGTTGGTGCGTGATGTCGCGCGTGTCGTAAAGAATCGTGTCGTTGTAATCGGTCCAGCCGGGCGAGAGCAGGTCTTTACCAACCTTTGCGCCGTTGAGCGACATCTCGTATTGACCAAGGCCGGTGACGTGCGCGACAGCCCGGCGCAACCCGGGTCTCACGGAAAATTCCTTTCGTAGCAACAACGAATCGCTCGCAGCCTGAGCGCAAATCCATTTTGCCTTCCAATCTTCATCCCGCAGCAATCCCATCGTCCAATTACCGAGATCAGAGGTCGGAGAAGATTGATCATTCTCGTCCCACACTTTGACGTTCCAAAAGACTTGCTGCGATGATTCAAGTTTCTTTCCGGCGTAAGAAATTATCAGTGATTCATCCGAGATGACTTTGCCGCTGTCCCACAAATCGGGTATTTCCGCCGAGACGGTGTCAGGATAGCGAGCGAGAGTGGCCTTGGAGAAAACGCGAATTTGATACGCAGTCTGGTGCTGCCCACGCTTGTCGCTGGTGAGTTTCCAAGAGAGACGCGGATTGGGAACGTCAATGCCTGTTCCGCCTTCGCTATATTCGCACCTCAGATCAACAACACGAAAACCATCGGCAACCCGCGCCTGTGTGAGAAATGAAATCAACGCCAGTCCAAACACGAAATAAAAGCGAGCAAGGTTTTTCATTCGGCGGCAAAGGCTATCAGCGTTTAACGGATAATGTAACTGTGATCACGCATAAACAATTCCTTGCCAATGACAAGTCATGAAGCATAAATAACCATCAATGAAACTCGTTCGCCTAAACCCACGTTTTGTCGACTATGCGTTGGACGTTTATTGCCACCCGTAGTTTTCAACCGTAAAACTAAACTGTCTTATGTTAATTCGCATTCTTGGCATCTCCATCCATTTGGCTTTTTCGTCATCACGCGCTTCGCAAGTTTGAACGAAATGTCTCGTGAGAAATCGGCCAACCAACTGATCGGATTAGAGCGATTCGGTGGTTTTCAGAAACCGCTGGCTCGCTGATGACTGTTCGACGACTAATTTTGAGAATCGAAAAAAGATTTCTGATTACCACTGAAAACAACTTTATGAAAAAACCACCAACATCCAAGTCCCAGCCCAAGCCAAACGTAAAGTCCAAGCCGGTAAAGCTCCTAACAGGCGGCAATCCACAAATCGCGAAAGCCGACGGCGACGCCCCCGTGCAGAGCTATATCGCCGCGATGCCCGGTTGGAAAAGCTGCATCGGTGGTCGCCTCGACAACCTTATCGCGCACACGGCACCCGGTGCGTTAAAGGCGGTCAAATGGAACTCGCCCTTCTATGGGATGAAAGGCCAAGGCTGGTTCCTCAGCTTCCACACCTTCACAAACTACGTGAAGGTAACTTTCTTCCATGGCGCGTCGCTGCGACCAGTTCCACCCGGCGGCACGGGCAAGCCCGCGCGCTGGGTAGATATTCACGAGAACGATCTCGACGAGGTGCAGATGGTGAAGTGGATTCAGCAGGCGGCCGCCTTGCCCGGCTGGGGTAAGTCGTAGGCTGTACGCCATGGCCGCTGCCGATACATTCAAGCTCGGACTCACCAACGAGATTGTCGGCCCGTTGCTAGGAATCTACGGTGTCACCTTGAGCGTATCTCCGGCATCTGCGACGTGGACAGCCACGGCAAATGCTTCATGGCTTCAAATCAACTCTGACTCAAGCGGCACTGGCAGTACAAATATTACCTACATCTTTAGCTCGAACTCTGGCCCAACGCGCGTCGGTACGTTGACCATCGGTGGACAGACGTTGACCGTGACTCAGGCAGGCACGAATCACATCACCTCCACGCTTGTCACCACGCTCGCCAGTGCTGGCTTGAGCAGCCCCACATCTCTCGCGGTGGACAACGCGGGCAACATTTACATCGCAGACCGAAACAACAACGCCATCAAGAAGTGGACCGCCACGAACAACGCCGTCACCACGCTCGTCGCGACCGGACTGAACAATCCCTGCGGCGTGGCCGTGGATACGGACGGAAACGTGTTCATCGCCGACACCGACAATCACGCGATCAAGAGATTGCCTGCGACAGATACCAACGTCGTCACGCTCGTGAGTTCTGGATTGAACCGGCCCTTCGGAATAGCCACGGACATCGCGGGAAATGTTTTCATCGCGGACTTCGTGAACAGCGCGATCAAGAAGTGGACTGCCACAAACAACACCGTGACCACACTCGTGAGTTCAGGTTTGGACTCGCCGAACGGAGTGGCAGTGGATGCAGCAGGAAATGTATTCATCGCGAACACGTTTTTTAACTCCATCATGAAGTGGACTGCGGCGAATCAAACCATTTCCACCGTGATCTCGTTTGGGATCATCCAACCGCACGGAGTCGCCGTGGACACTTCGGGCAATCTTTATATCGCGGACACGTTCAATCAGGCTATTCAAAAATGGACGGCGACATCGGGCGCAGTCACCACATTCATCAGCGGATGAACCTGCCCAAAGGCATCGCCGCTGATGAATGCGGAAATGTTTATCTCGCCGACACCTCCAACAACCAGATCAAGGAACTGCCCCGCGCCTTTGTGGATACATCGCCACGAATCCTCAACACGCCCGCCAGCACCAACTCCATTTTCGCCGTGCTTCCCACGAACGCGAATCTACTCCCACCATTCGCGCCAACGAGCAGCCAGGCTTGGTTGACGATCAACAGCGTCAGCAACGGCATGATAAGTTTTGGCGTCACAGCAAACACCGGTGCGAGTCGCACGGCGAACCTCTCTGTGTTCAATCGCACCATTCCCATCACGCAAACGCTGACAGTGACTCCGCCGACTTTGGGTTACTCGAAAATTGTGGCTGGGCTGGCGTTGAACTTCGCGGCAAATCCGGGTCAGCTTTATCAAATCGAAAGCGCACCCGCTGTGACAGGTCCGTGGACGACGAACACGAGCCTGACGGGACTCGCGAGCGGATTGTTGAGCTACACGAATCCGATCTCCACAGTGAGCAATCGGTTCTTCAGAACGCGCACGCCGTGAGGCGCGTCACGAAAACTTTTTCAGCAACCCCAGCACCCGCTGTTTCACCTTGCTCCGATGTGGTGATGCGGCGTCCTCGGCGGTGATACGATCTTTGTTCTGTACAAACCAATCCCAGCTCTCGCGGAACATCTCGTCGTTGGAGTAACGGGGTTTCCAGCCGAGATCAATCAGCGGTTGCACGTCGAAGTGAAACGCTTTGTGATAGGTGAGGTAATGCCAGGGCGCGAGCGGGCTGAGGCGTAACCAGTCGAGAACGCGAAGCGTGTTGATGGTGAGTCCGGCAGGCAAACTCGCGACGCGCGAAGTTGATTTCCCGTGCGCGATGACATGATCCAACGCCTCGCGCAACGTGCCGAAGCGGTTCGTGCCGACGTTATAGACGCCGGGCTTGCCCGCATCCATCGCGAGCATGTAGGCATCCATGAGATCGTGCGCGTGGACGAACTGAAACTTCTGGTTGCCATCGCCGATGACATAAATCTTCCGGTTCTCCTGAATCCACTGGAACAAAATCTGGAAGATGCCGAGTCGTCCGACGCCGAGAATCGTGCGCGGGCGGATGACGATGAGCGGGACATTACCCTTGGCGCAGATGTCGCGCACGGCAAGTTCGCCTGCGAGTTTGGCGCGACCATAAATCTCCACCGGCGTCATCGGCGAATCATTTGTGACGGGGCAAGTCTTCGGCGCACCGAAGATGGCACTCGAACTCATGTGGATGAAAGTCTTCACGCCCGCCTTCACCGCTTGTTCAGCGGCGATGCGCGAGCCTTCCACGTTCACCGCCCAGAAATCTCCGCCTGCCTTGGTGAGCGGCACGAGCGCGACGTTGTGGTGCACCACGTCAATGCCCTGCATCGCGCGTCCCACGCTAACAGCATCGCGGATGTCGCATTT
The DNA here is from genome assembly GCA_043741175.1 of Verrucomicrobiota bacterium. Taxonomy (GTDB): domain Bacteria; phylum Verrucomicrobiota; class Verrucomicrobiia; order Limisphaerales; family JADLHS01; genus JADLHS01. The sequence continues at coordinate 1,552 of JAYUAV010000055.1, read as the reverse complement.
GACGAACTCGATTTCCTTGGGCCGCGACGGGTCTTCCCAGATGTCGAGCACGCGCACGCTCTCGCCGCGTTCATGCAGGCGGCGCGCGATGAGATTGCCAAGAAAACCTGAACCGCCAGTGATGAGATGCTTCATTTGATCGGGTTGAAATAGTAGCTTGTGCTGTCCGCTGAGTAGTCAATGTCACACCGCGCACAGTTTTTTTCTCCGTTACTGTTCACCACCACTTTGAAATGCAAGTTTGTTACCTGTACACCGCCTGCTGGATTAATAAATTCAACCTCCGCTGAAGCCCGCCATTTTGCATAATGTTGCTCGTAGAAATAGGTATTTGTCCGAAGCGTTCGCCGCCAACCCACCGTGTTAGTAGTCTGGTTGTAGAAGCTGATTGTTGCCTCCTTTCGCCATCGCGCCCGCTGTCCCGATTCGGATTCTTCGCGAAACGCGAAATACCACACTAGCATCCCTCCGACTAAAAAAAGCAGTACAACCCAGCGCATTTTGATTTCAGGATTTAATTTCATTTCTCGGATTTAATTTTTAAAAAGTCTGCCCGTTTTCGGCGCACCAGCGCAACGACCGTCTCATGCCTTCTTCGAGCGCGACGGTCGGCTTGTAACCAAGTTCGTTCTCCGCTCGTGCCACGGAGCAGGCGATGGTTTTGTTCATCTCGGACAGGACGTAAATCTTTTGGTGATAGATGCCGAGTGCTTGCAGCGTTTTGTCCGCAAGCCAAGCGACTTCGCTAGCAAAGCCGGGAAGTTTCATCCGCTTGTGTTTGCAAGTGTGGCCGAACTCTTTTTCCAACAGCCGCTCAATCGTGTCCATGATCTCGTTCATTGAGTAAGGGCGTTTGTCAGCGATCCAATAAACCTGCCCGGCGGCGCACTCGCGGATGGCTGCGAGAATCAATCCCTGACAAAGATTATCAACATAAGCCATCGAGCGCAGATTATTGCCGCTGCCGACGATTGGCCCTTTGCCATCGCGGACCATCTGGAAGAACAATGTCTGGCGCGGTGGCTGGTTCGGCCCGTAAAACCAAGGCGCGCGGATGAGGACGGTTTCAATCTTGTCCGCACGTTCGCGCACAGCCAGTTCCATCTCCATCTTCGAGCGACCGTAATTCATATACGGATTGAACGGTGACAACTCGTCGAACAAATGGTCAGGATGCGGGTTGCAGCCGCACGGCGAGTTGGAAGAAACAATCACCGCACGCTTCACGCCGGACTTGATCGCAGCGTCAAGTAGGTTTGTTGTCCCGTCGCGATTGATGGCGAAGAACTCGCTGACTTTCTTGGGGTGAATGATGCCAGCGGTGTGGAAGAGAATCGCCCCCTTCGCATCCGCGCAGAACTTGGCGCAGTCGGACGCAGTACGAATGTCGCCAGTGACCACCTCAATACGGTCGGAAATCTTCTGGAGCGCGGTCGCATCTTGACCGGGCAACAGCATGACGCGAATTCGCAGGTTGGCAGCGGGTGATTTTAATTCATCATGCTCTGGCAAACCGCGCACGAGTGGTTCGACGAGGCGCGAGCCAAGCCAG
>JAYUAV010000054.1:0-7289 GCA_043741175.1 Verrucomicrobiota bacterium | reverse complement strand
CGAATCACCCTCCGCTAAAATCAAAATCCTTCCTACGCCAAGCTGACGCGGCAGGATTTCCGCAAAATTACGAACGCCGATTAAATCAGCGCTTCCCTAGGCACTCCAGGGTTTTGCCCGCATTGATCTGGCTGCCGAAGGCGCGGAGAAAGAAGCGCTCACACTTTTCGTAAATCTCTCGCACGACCACGTTGCTGCGCCCGAGACGGCCGCACTCCGGCGCGGCGCAATGGCAGACAGAAAACAGCCACACTGGTTTCGCCGTTGGCTGCTACAAAGAATCAATCCCGCCAGCAGCGATACACGTACGCTGGCGGCAGATTGCGCCAGATGATCGGCGTGGTCTCGACGCGGGCAAATTCGCGGAACATCAATTTCCGAAAGCGCAGCGTGGTGGGATAGTAGCGCGCGTGAGAATAGGCGAACGCCACGAATTGTCCGCCGGGCGCGAGCGAACTTGTGATCGCGCACATTATGCGATCCTGCATCGCGGGCAACATGTTTCCCCATGCCAGCCCGCTCACGACGCAACGCACGGTCTGCGGCTGGACGTAGGTTGCGAGATGTTCTGCGGAGTCGAAGTGGATTTCGCCTTTGGGAAAGCGGCGGCGCAACACTTCCACGTTCGTGGCGCTCAACTCCAATGCGACAAGGCGTCCGTTCTTATCCAAACGCTCTGCCAACAGTTGCGTGAAGTTGCCCGTGCCTGGCCCCAGTTCCACGACGGTATCGTGCGGCGCAAAGGTGCAAGCGTCCGCCACCGCGCGCGAAAGCGTTTCCGAACTGGGCCAGATCGCGCCGACCTTGAGCGGCTCCCGCAGGAATGCGCTCACAAATTTCCATGCGCGTCCGCTCATGGTTCCGTTTGACGTGCCAGCAGATGTTGCGTTGGCCTCAATTATTTTCACACTCCAAGCTCTCTATCTTTCTCCATCTCGGCAATCACTTTCATACTCATCGGGCGCGACTGGGCGCATCTTGACACTGCCCCCGACACCAATCTGGCTTGGATTGCGGCGTTTACACCGTTTCATCGTTCAGAAGCCCGCAGGCCAAGCGTTTCATCCGTTGCCCGCAGGTGTTGAAGCGGCCTGAAGGCCGCGCGCCGGGGGCAGTGTCAAGATGCGCCCAGTGACAGAGAAATTTCGCCTGTGGATTTTGCGTTGCCAGATTGTTAGGCTGTCTGCGCTGATTACCTGACGAATTGAAAGCATTAGTCCAAACCAGAAACACACGCACCGAACGGGTCTTCCTCGTTGGCGTGGAATTGAAATCCGATGACACAAAAAACCTCCGCGAGTCGCTCGACGAACTCGCCGAGTTGACGAGCAGCGCGGGCGGGGAAGTCGTGGGCGAGGGCATCCAGAAAATCGAGACGCGCAATCCCGCCACTTACATCGGCAAGGGAAAGGCCGGCGAGTTTGCCGCGTTCTGCAAAGAGAACAACGTGGACACGGTCATCTTCGATGATGAACTTTCCCCGGCGCAGACCCGCAACCTGGAAAAAATCTTCGAGATCAAAATCCTGGATCGCACCGCGCTCATCCTCGACATTTTTTCGCAACGTGCCCGCACGCGCGAAGGCAAACTCCAGATCGAACTCGCGCAACTTCAGCATTTGCTTCCACGCCTCACACGCTTTTGGGGTCACTTGTCGCGTCAATCTGGCGGCATCGGTATGCGCGGTGGTGAAGGCGAATCGCAGCTTGAAGCGGATCGGCGGAAAGTCGGCGAGCGAATTGATCGCATCGAGCGCGATCTTGTGGCGGTGCGTCAACAACGCGAGACGCAGCGCGCCGGGCGTCAGCGCAATCAATGGCCGCTGGCATCCATCGTCGGCTACACGAACGCTGGAAAATCCACCTTGCTCAACAAACTCACCGGCGCGGACGTGCTGGCGAAGGATATTCTGTTTGCCACGCTTGACCCAACGACTCGACGGCTGCATTTGCCGACGAACCAAAACATTTTACTCACGGACACGGTGGGGTTCATCAAGAAATTACCACACGGACTCGTCGAGTCGTTCAAGGCCACGCTTGAAGAAGTAGTTCAGGCCGATCTTCTGTTGCACGTCGTGGATGTGAGTCACCCGCAAGCGGACGAACAGATCGCGGCAGTGAACAGCGTGTTGAACGAACTCGGCGCGGGCAGCAAGGCCACGATGATGGTCTTCAACAAGGTGGATCAGTTGAACGGCGGCGGCACGCTCACGCGATTGCATGAACTTTATCCGAACTCCGTGGCGATCTCCGCGAAGACGGGCAAGGGTGTGGAGGAATTACTCTCGGAGATCAGCACGCAGATACGGCCTGAGCGCGAGTTTGTGGAGTTAAAAATCCCGCACGAGCAGGCGGCGACCATCGCGAGACTTCACAAAGTCGGACAGGTGATTGAGCGGCGTTATCTGGCAAAAGTGGCGAAGTTCAAGGCCCGCATCCCGCCGCATCATCACGCAGAGTTCGCGGAATACATCGTGGAACAATGAAGCAGTGAGAATTATTTTCTGATCTGCCAGAATATTTGAGGCGCGACTGAGTTGGTATGTTTCCAAGGTCGTGGCACTCGTGCCGTTGGAAACTTCCCAGCTTTCGGAAACGCCATCGGGTTCGTCTCCGCGTTCATACCCGACTCCGTGTAAAACAGCGCGTTGCTCAACGTGCTGTTCCACGTTGTAGTTCGCACGCCTTCCTGACAGGTGACAATCTGCATCGGCGGCGGGTATAGCAAACATTTGCACACTTTTCTTCAGGCTTGGTGGATGAAAGCTTACGGTGCGGTGCCTTGATATGCGGGAGCAGATCATGAGTTTTATCAAAACTGGCGGTAGTAAAGTTGAAGCCGCCAAGCGTTTCGCCGTAGCGCGCAAAACTGTTTGTAACTATTTAACCCTGGTCCAATCGGGCGCGCTGGCTCCCAAGGAAAGCTGGGGCAGTTGGAAGAGGTTTGCCCCCGCCAAGGTGAGGGGAGAAACCGTTATTACCAAACCACGCTTCCGAGATTTGCTGAAGCACTCAAACGACAATTCGTGAGCCATCATCATTACCACGCCTTTCCCCTCAATCCCTCTCCCATTCCGAAGGGGCGAGGGAAGCCGTGTTTTAAAAGCCTGCTACGAGAGGCTGCGAACGTGGTTGGCGACAACTGCGCCGCAGTTGGAAGCCCAAGCCGATTTCTTCCGCCGTCTCGCCCGTCAAACCACCAACGACCCCCTCGAATCGCTCGCCCAACCCTCCCCTCTCACACTCCAGTTGATCTTTAACTGCGGATTTTAGGTTCACACGAAGGTGTCGTAGCAAACTGCGACCACCCGTCCTCCTCGCTGTCCTCCTCAGCAAGCATTCTCACGCAAAACTACGTTGCAGATACTCGACGCTCTTGCTCGCGATTTCTTCCGCGCCTTCCTCGAACTTGAAAACTTCCACGGACACATAGCCATCATACCCGACTTCGCGCAGCGTGCTGGCAATTGGTTTGAAATCCACATCGCCAAAGCCGGGGCCTTTGAGATTCTTGTCGTTCGCGTGGAAGTGGGCGAAGTGCGACCACGATTCACGGATGATCTGCGGCATCGGCTTCGTCTCGGAACACATCGCCTTCACATCGAGGATGATCTTGAACGCGGACGAGTTGAACGGCTTCACGAACTCGATGGCTTCTGCGGCAGTGTTCACGAAGTTGGTTTCCACTGGCGACAACGGCTCGAAACAGATCGTCACGCCGCGATCTTCAGCGCGCTTCACTGCGTCGCGAAACGTTGTCGCTGTCCAATCCCATGCCTGCTGATGCGAGACACCTTCCAGCACGTTGCGTTGTTTGGGCGAGCCGACGACCATGATTGTGCCGCCGAGATCAGCGCAACAATCCACCAGCTCCACAAAATACTTCGCCGTGCGCGCGCGGATGGTTGCGTCCGTGTGATTGAGATACAACCCCTCAGGTTTCACGAGCAGCCAATGCAGCCCGACGATCTCAATCTTGCTCCGTGCCGCGAGATCACGGATGCGTTGTCGCTCCGTCGTCGAGATGTCAGTGACGGCATCGGCGAGCGTGAACGGCGCGATCTCGACTCCGGCATAACCCACACGCGCTGCGTGCGCGAATGTGTCTTCCAATTTCCAGCCTTGATAAATCTCGTTGCAGATGGCGAACTTCACGAAAGCAGATTCACGTTTCACGATTACGAGTTCAAGATTCAAAGTCAGTGCGCGTGAGAATCCCGCGTTTCGCGTGACGCTTGCGCGGCTCAAACGAACCTTTCTTGGAAACCAAGCACAGAACACAATGGCATCGGCAGTGCTTAGAACAAATCATTGCATGAAATGGCATCGGCAAATCCAACGAGGCGGTGCGTTCACACTGATTGAATTGCTCGTGGTCATCAGCATCCTCGCCATCCTCGCCGCGCTACTCTTGCCCACTCTCGGCAAAGCCAAACTCCAGGCCAAACGCGCGAACTGCGTGAGCAACCTTCAGCAACTCGGCATCGCGTTCCATTCCTTCGCTCACGATCACAACGGAAAATTTCCCATGCACGTTTCCACCAACGACGGTGGCACGTTGATCTCCGCTCTTGGCACCAATGGCGTCCCGAACGAGATCGCCCCGGCTTACCGGCATCTGCAAGCACTCTCGAATGAACTCGTCACACCCAAGATTTTGATTTGTCCGGCGGACACGCGGACAGCGGCGGAGAAATTCGCCAAGTTGCAGAATGAGAACGTGAGTTACCTCGTGGCCGTGAATGCGCCCCTCGGCAAATCCACCGCCGTGTTGTCCGGCGACCGGAATATTGTCGCCGCGACCGCGACCGGTATTCTGCAAACGAGCCTCGACGAAAATCCGCACGTCCGCTGGACAGACGAAATACATCGCGGCCAGGGCAACCTGCTTTTTGCCGATGGTCATGTGGAGAAACAAAACAGCAAAACGCTGCAAGCAAGCTTCGCCAAATCCGGCGCTCCGAGCGTCATCGCGTTGCCAAAAGCTGGCGTGATGCATCCAGTGCCGACATCGAGACCCGTGCAACCTGATCGTCCGCCGCAAACATTCTCGCCACTCGCTACCGACAGGAAGCCGCCCGGCAACACGTCGCGCACGAACAACGCAACACCGAATCGCCCTGCGCCTGTCGGAGGAAGCACATTAAACCAAACAGCAATCGCCTCAATCACGCCCGCTGCAACCAAGTCACCGGAGAAAGTTGTGACAAACCTGCCGCCGCCTGTGACAGCGGCGTCTGTCAGAGTGCCAAGCACGACGGAGTCTCCGCTGTCCCCATTCGATCAGGGGTTAGTTGATTTTCTGCAAATGATCATCACGCGCGGCTATCTCCTGCTGCTGCTCCTGCTTCTCTTGTTGCTGGCAATCGCAAGTTGGCGCACATGGAAACGATGGCAGGAGCGGCGGGGGAGGAAACACGGAATGGAGATTGATTATGAGAAACTCAAAAAATAGTCAGGCTGGCCTCACGCTGATCGAGTTGTTGGTCATCATCTCAATCATTGCAGTATTTGCGGCGATGATTCCGTGCGCGCCACTCAAGGCCAAATCAAAGGCACAGCGAATCAGTTGCACCAACAACCAGTGTGGTGAAGTTGGGGTTGGCCAAAATGGATTCCCCCTACTGCCACCCTTCGAGAATCTCCAACAAACACGGCGTCCGATAAACCAACTTGGAAATAAACAGATGGGTGCGTGCGCTGCTAAACACTGAGCTTGAGTCAGTGGGACGGTGCAGTCGTCCTGAATCGCAATCCGGGTGTGATTAAAGTCGGGTGAGGCTGTGCTTGATGGAACGCTCGTCCTCGGTTTTGTTGGTTTATTTCGAGGACGAGGACGAGAACGACGACGACAATTGAGCGGCACTTTAAGTCACACCCGATTGGAAGTGCCGCCGCCGAAGTATGGACACTGAATCTTGGCGGGAATAGAGCCGCGTCAGTCTCCTGACGCGGCTTGTTGAAAACAGACTGATTACCGGCGCACGCCAAAGTTCAACGGGCTGCTGGCAGGCATCTCGTGCGCGCAAGGTTGGTTCGTCGGCGCATCAGGAACGAGATCGTTGGGGACGACCACACTGTTCGCCAGCATCCATGCTTCGACTTCTTCGCCGCTGATGTCGGGCAACATCTTGCCGTTGATCTCCACGCACGGACTGAGCATCTGCCCGCTCTTCTCGATCATCTCCTGACGTTCGGTAGGGTTGTTGATGATGTCGCGATCTTCAAAGGGCAGATCGTATTTGCGGAGGACAGCGCGGACGCCGTTGCTCCAGCCGCAGGACGGTTTCAAGTAAGCGATGATTTTCGGTTTGTTCATAAAATTAAAAGTTAATGACCATCACATGATGCCACGCTTCGGCGCTTTGGCAATTCTCAACCCACAGTCGTGATCGCCAGCCCATTCTTCTTCGCCAGCGACTCACAAACCTCCTGCTCCAACAACAAACTCCGCCCGGACTCGAACGCCAGCACAGCCACTCCCGACTTCGCGCACATCTCCAACGTCTGCGGGCCGATGCACGGCACATCGAATCGCATGTCGTGACCGATCTTCGCCACCTTCACCGCTATTGCGCCGCCGTTCTTTCCAGCCAATTCGCCGCCGCGCGCCAGACATTTGTCCGTGCCCTCAAACCCTTCCACCGCCAGCACCGTGCCTTCCTTCACCACCACGATCTGCCCGATCTCCAGCCGCGAAACTTCCTTGGCGATACGGAATCCGAACTCCACATCCGCGCGCTGCTCGTCCGACAACTTCTTTCCGATATGAAAACCCGCGCCCGGCATCAACGGCTGCAACCACGGCGACGCCTCGATCAATTCCACTCCGTCCTTCTTCAACTCATTCGCGATCGCGCCAAAGATGGTCTGCGCATTCCGCTCCTTGAGTTTGAACAACACACCCATCGCACGGAGGTCAGGACGCACATCGAAAAGATTTTTCGGCGCGATCTGGCCCAGCATCACGCATTGCTTCACGCCGCGTTCGGTGAACGTGCGGATCAGCTTATCCAACTGCCCCACCTTGACCCAGACCACCTCGTCCACGAGCGACGCGATGCTCTGATCCGTCTCGTTCTCGAACGCCACAGCCACGATGCGTTTGACGCCCCCTGCCCTGGCCTGCTTTGCGAACAGCAACGGCAGCGAGCGATTGCCCGCGATGATGCCGATGGATTCCAACGGTGAACTCATGCCAAGACGGTAGCGGGTTTCAACAACCGGAAGCAATTCTGCAAACAATTATCCCAACGGGATTGCGGGTAAGGAGCTTCCTTGGTTAGG
>JAYUAV010000053.1:0-10332 GCA_043741175.1 Verrucomicrobiota bacterium | reverse complement strand
AGTTTCGCCGGGCTTCACCACCACCTTGCCGCCGACGAGCGCGTGAACTCCCACGGGGCGTGGGCGAAAACCGGGAGGGAGAATTTCGCCAGACGCGGCGAACTCACTGTTGAACGAAACCGCGCAAAGTAAAACTCCGAACCAAAGTCGGAGGCGACGAAACGATAAGCCGTGCATGAGGGCTGACGATAGGGATTGAAATCGCGGAAGACAAGGACGTGCGAATGCGGGGGTGTGACTGGAGTTGTGGCGCAGTATTTGGAGTGCGGTGACTTGTCACCGTTTTTGTTGCCTGAGCAACTTGTCGCTCAAGCCGAGCCGCGCAGAGCGGCTCGGCACACGGCGGATTCAAATCTCATTCGCGCCCATCGTCGCATCTCGCATCTCACGCGCACTGGCAAAGCGTTTGGCAGGATTTTCCGCGCAGGCTTTCTTGGCGACGGCTTCAAGTTTCTCCCGCGCTGGGTCGGGCGGATGCGGCATTTCAGTTCGGCGAACCAACATTTCTTCCAGCACCTTGCCCAATGCAAACAGATCACCCGCCGCAGTGCCCGGACCTTCCGGAGGCAAATAACCCTCCGTGCCGACGAGCGAGGCGTGGTGTTGCGGCTCGTTGATCTCCGTCACGAGGCCGATGTCTGCGAGCTTGGGACGGCCATTCACAAAGATGATGTTCGCCGGTTTGATGTCGCGATGGATCAATCCTTGCCCGTGCAAAAACTCCAGCGCGGCGCACAGCGCGGAAATGATTTCCACACATTCACTCGGCGGCAGTGGCGCGCGACGATGTAGGTCACGTCCGAGATTACGCGGGTTGTAAGTGGCGGGATCAATCACCGCGCCAGACTTCTCATCATCGCCAGCCTCCATGACGTAGTAGAAGAAATCTTCCGCAGTGTTCCGTCCGACGTGGAGGATGTGAACCAAGCCGGGATGCGCGCGTGAGATCGGCGTGAACCGTTGCAGCCCGCGAAACTCCCGGTCATACGGCCCGGCGTGATCGAACGCCACGCGACGGACTACTTTTACCGCGTGAAAACTTCCGATGACATCGCGCGCGAGCCAGACATCGCCATACGCGCCGCGCCCGACTTGGCGAAGCATCGTGTGATCGGGGATCGCTGGAGCGGTTTCGCCGATAACTGCTGGAGCGGACGTGGCTGCGATGGCCGGTTTGTCCGCAGGCATGTCGCCCCATAAATCCGGCATGGGCGATTCGAGGAAATCTTTCTCCTTCTTCATCTGCGACCATTGCCATCCGAGCGACCACGCGAGTGCGGCGGGGATTTGCACCAGCGCCACCACGCTCCAGTTGAACCACAGATTCGCTTGGGAAAACAAAACGAAGGCCAGCACCAGCACGGAGATCATTCCCGCCACAGCACCGATGACTGCGCGCACCGGACGCACCAACGCCAGCGCGCTGCCCACTAGAAGTCCCATGATCGCGAGCAGTGCGAACTCCATTCCGCTTGACAACTTTTGCAGAAAATCTCCCCGGCTCAGATTGATAAATTCTGTTGCTGTGAGTTCCAACCCGGAAATCTGCGGCTGGCCGTGTCGTCGCCACGGCGTGAGAAATTCGTCCACTTCTTCCGCGACATGCCGAGTCTTGGGTCGTCCGCCAATGAACACAGTTTTGCCGCGATAAAATCTAGGCGGCTGGTTGGTGGCCTGCGAGTAACTAACATGCGCCAACGTTCCACCCGGCCCGTAATAACGAACCCAGCGTTGCGCAAAATGATCGGTGTTCGTTTGAATCGTGGTGACAGTCGCCAATGCCGCAGCCACCCACGGCAGCGCAGGTTTAAGTTCTGTGCCCGGATAAATCCTGCGCACGACTCCATCGTCACCGATGTCCGCCTGGGTCGGACCCCAATGAGTTGTGGCGTCGCGCAGAACATCAATCGGCGGCAGGACGCTGCCACCGACAATTCCGTTTCTGCGTTGCTTGTCCACATCCGCAGGAAGCACCACGCGACCATGATTGCGGATGGCTTGAGCGAGTGCCGCATCTTTGGTTGCGTCCTGATCTGGCGCGGGGAACACGATGTCAAACACCACCACATCCGCACCGTCGTTACGGAGATGATTTAACAACTGGGCGTGAAGTCTCCGATCCCAACCTATGCCATAATCCTGCCGCAAATCTGTGTGGGAAAGTTCATCCATCTCCACGAGGACGACATCAGCGGGTTTGCTTGGCGTGGTGAAAAGGAACGGAAGATCATAGCTGAAACCTGCGAGCCAATCGCCGAGAGGCAACCAGGATAATTGCCACGCCAACAACGCCACAAACGCACCGCCGAGCGCAGGCTTCAGCTTTTTGTGCTGGAGGATGGCGTGGATGGTCATGGTGTGGCGTTACCGAGAATGGACGGAGTTTGATGGATGACCTGTGGATTTGAAAGCGGGTTTTCCGAGGACGTGTTTGCATTCAGGATTTCGGCTTCCATTTCTGCAAGATTGCGTCAAGCTGTCCCCAGCACACCGAACGCAGCTCAGAGAAATACGTTTCAACTATCCTTAACCGCTATGAAAACCAACACTCGGATTCTGTACCGAATCGCTGTCGCAGCCACTGTGATCAGCTTGATCGCCACAACCTTCGACGCGCGGGCAGCATTGGTTTCTGCCAACACCATCACCAACGATGCCAAAACAGTCGGGCTGTTTTTTGACCCGCCGCTGACACTTCCGTCAGCAACGAACATAGCCAACTACGCGGTGTTGACCAAGACCGGCACATTGCCTGTGACCAGCGCCATCTTACAGACCAACGCGCAGTTCGTGACGCTCACGCTTTCCGCCGGTGTCAGTGAATTCTTTTACTTGCGCGTGACCAATCTGGTGGACACAGCCACCAACACAATCAGCGAGGAAAGCCTTTGTTATATCAGCGACTACGGCAGCACGGACATCGGCGTGGTGGGCGATCCGAATCCGACGGGAAAAGTTTACACGGCGCACAGCGACATGTTTGAGGTCACCGTGGGTGGGTCGAGAATTGGCGGCACGAGTGATCGCTTCCATTTTATTTATCGCTCCGTGATCGGCAACTTCGACATGAGCACCAAGGTCACACGACTCGATCAGGCCGACGCTCAATCCAAGGCTGGCATCATGGCGCGGGAATCACTCGCTGTCGGCAGCCGGACGATTCAAACCTATTTCACCCCGACCGGCGGCTCGAACGAGGTGGAGGTGTCATTCCGCGGAACCAACAATGGAGCAACGACCGACAGTGGTTTTCAGGTCGGCGCGCGCGCCTCCGCGAGTTCCAACAGTTGGCTACGCCTCACGCGTGTGGGGAATGTGTTCACCGCCTATCACAATTCCGATGGCGGTACAAATTGGAATATCAGCGGCGTGATGACCCAATTGTTCAGCACGAACATGGTCATCGGCCTTGCCACCGCATCCAACACCACAAACGGCACACCGACGACCGCAGGATTTGTCAGCTTCCGCACCACCGGCACACGTCCGGGCGACAGCACTCTGCCCACACTGACGGGTTCTGTTGTGGGAACGAATCTGGTTTTGAACTGGCTCCGCACACCGAGGGATTACATGATCGAAGCCTGCACGAACCTTCTTGCCAGCCCGACCAATTGGGCGTTCCTGCTGTTCCCCGTGCTGGAAGTTTCGACCAACGGACGCTCGATGGAAGTGCCGTTGAATTTCGCGCCGGGTTCACTGTTCATGCGGTTGCGTCGCGTAGAGAGGTTGATCCCTGATCCGCCACTCGTACTCTCGACAGGCATCGTACTTTCGCCGGAACTTGGCTTGAGCGATGCGACGGGTGTGGGCGGCACACTTTGTTCCAGTGCTTCCTACCCGGTGCTGGCGGCTTATGCGGATACTTTGCCGAGTGGCCAGATCATTGCCGCCAAAGGGACACCTGTGACCTTCACAACAGCGGGCAGCGATTCTCTCGTAGATACGGTGATACAGGTGCGGTTGCCCAACGGGGTGACGAAAGTGTGTGACGATGACTCCGGCGGTGACCGCAAGGCGCGAGTCATCACCTCCACCACACAAGCCAATCTCACAAACAACTACTCCATCATCGTAGCCCCGCGCTCGAGTTCTGCTGCTGGGTATTCGGCAACCGGAGTGATGCGGGTGACTGTCACCTACTGAATCAGAATTGGATGCTGAACCGGGCGAAGAATGTCCGGCTGCGATAACGCTCAGATGTCAGGTTGAGCGGGCTTAACTGGTAATCCTGATCCGTAAGATTCAAGACTCCCACGGTGATCGCTGCGTGCCGGTGGAACAGTCGGTAACCTGCCATGACATCAACGTGAACAAATTCCTCGGTGCTGCGGGCGGGTTCGTAGTCTTCGTTCCTTTGGTGCAGCAAAGCGGCGTTGACTCGCGCAAACAATCCATCGGCAGTCTGGTAGATGACGTGGGCATCCAATGATTGAAGCGTGCTGGTAACGAAAGTGTGTGGGAGAAATCCGGCTGTCGCGATTGTGTCAGTGACGTCGGTGAAGTTGTCCTTCAGGTTTGCGCGGCTGACACGATAGGTCGCGCCAATCGCCCATTCTTTTCCGAGCAACTGGTGTAACGACAGCGACAATGAGGATTCCTCGAACTTCAGCCGCTCATGGAGGGTTGTGAAACCATTGCCAACGAATCCGCCGCCGGAGTCCACGAATTCAAACGCGCCAAGTTCCCTGTTCACCTTCGATTGGAGCAGTTCACCCGACAGGGCAATGAAAGTGTGCGAAGGCAGCCGATGTTCGATGGAGAAACCGGTACTGGTGAATTCCGCACCCGAGTTCGCGCCCGCAACGGATTCAGGAATCAGACTGCGAAAAGCCTGGTTGAATCCCGCTACCTGTGTGGGTTCGAGTTGAAAACTTTGATCGAAGCTGACGCCGCCAATGGATTCGGAATAGCCGAGACGCACGGTTGTATCGTTTCGCGGTGTCCAGATGACGCCCGCCTTGGGCAGCAGATGATCCGACCGTTTCGTGTCAGCGGTCAGCGGTGCGAACCTGTGATTCTCTGGAACGAGCAACCGCTCGACTGCAAGTCCGCCAATGACCCGCAATGAGTCCGTTGCTTGCCACTGTTCATACGCATATCCGGTCAGGCGATTGAACCGCGCCGACTGATCCTGACTTGCGATCAACGGATTGGGAAACAAGTCAATGTTGCCCACGTCAAAATTGATCTGTTCGTTCTGTTGCCCAAACGTCCCCTCCTGCCACCGTGTTCCGATCACGGTGGTGAAGGACGGAGTTTGCCATACCTGTTGAGCCTCCGCCGTGTAGATTTCCAGTTCGCTCCGGTAGCCCTGATTCACTTGAAACGCGCTGACGCCGAGCGTATCCACCGTGTCCTTGAACACGTTGAACGTCGTCTGCAACGGATTCGTCACGGAGTAATCATCTACCAAACGACTCGCCAGTAGCAACGTGTGGCTGCCGGGACTCCACTCGTGATGATAACCCGCAATGAGAACAGGCTCTTGCTTGTCCTTAAACCGGAACGGGTCGTTCGCAGCGTCCGACTGATTGTAATACTGCGCGAGGTTGCCACCTTTTGATTCCGCGCGCATGACCTGAACGAACAGGCTGTCTGCGGGCGTGAGTTGTTGTTTCCAACGCAGGCTGAACTCGGTCACTTCTTGGTCGTTGTTCGGACGCTGGCCGTTCTGCGAACTGTAATATTCGTCGAGCGCAAAACTGGTGTTGCCAGAGACGAACTCCTGCGCGGCGGTCTCTCGCCAGTCGCCTTTGCTGAAATACTCCGTGGCCGAGCTGAAACGAAATCCATTCTGCTCAAACAGGCGCGAGTATTCCTGCTGCGAAATCTGTGGCGAGAGCGGACCTGCGCCCACGGGCGCAAGCAAACTGGCAACAAGGTATTCGCTCACGAACGGCGTTTCATAGCGAAGATTCGCGCCTGTCAGATCACGCTGCGCGAAGTAACTGTCCGCAAGGAATTGGTGCGCGGAGAAATTCGCGTAATCGGCGTTCACGGCGGTGGCGGCTTCGCGTGCGCTCACATCTGTCATTCCGGCGTCACGGTAGATGTTCGCCAGATTTGCCCCACGCACGGCACGATCCTGATCCAGCATGAGACGCGAGCGATAGACACGGCGGTTGTCGTTCAACTCCTGCGAATGTTCCAACTCTTCCACAGCTTCGTTGATGCGGTTGTTTTGTTGGAGCAACAACGCTGAGTAAAGCCACGCAGTCGGATCGTTCGAGTCGCGCTCTTTGGCGAGGGCAAGTTCCTGCTCGGCCTGTTTCGTGTCGCCGCGTTCTGTCCACGCTTTGGCGAGATAGCTGCGGAGCAACGCGCGCTGGGGTTCGAGCGTGGCGGCGACTTGAAGATCATCGCGACCTCCAGAAACGTCGCCGCGCCGGATGCGGCAAAGTCCACGACCGAGCCACGCGTTGCCGAGCGCGCCGTCGAGGGCGATGGCACGATTGAACTCTGCGGTCGCCTCGCGGATGCGATTCTGTGCGGCCAGAGCAAATCCTCGCAACGCCACGGCCTGCGCGTTGCGCGGCGCGAGCGCGAGGCTCTTGTCGAGCGCGGCCAGCGCGGATTTTGTGTGGCCGAAGCTGAATTCAAGTTCAGCCACGCGCGCCCAGCCGAAACCAAAGTTGGGTGAAAGCGCAACGGCCTGCTCCGCCATCCGCAACGCTTCAGGCAGGCGGGATTGTGATTGAAAGCGATAGGAGCGAGCGAGTGCGGCGGTGGAAGATTCAGCCGAGAGTGGCAACGCGTTTGTGGGGGAAAGATGCTTCACTGCGGCAATCAGTTCGCGGAGCGCGATGGCGGTGTTGCCGCTTGTGGGAAGCAAGAGTTCCGCCTGATCCACTTTGCCGACGGAGAGCACCAGCGCGGCGTAATAAGTTTTCTCCGATTCAGAAACCGGCGAGCGACCTTCGGGATATGCAGCGAGCGCGGCAAGCAAATCTCCTGAGCGATACGCGGCAATCGAGTCTTGTAATGCAGCCTGTTCACTGGCGTCAAAGCGCAATTCATCCACGTCCAACACACCGGGATAATAGAGGCACCATTGGATGACATTGATGGCGTCAATGACCGGTGATTTCACCGGCGGCTGGCCGGGTTCGACCACGCCTTGCTCGCCATTCCTGAGTTGAATTGCGCCGAAAGCATTCGTCAATTCCACTTCGCCATCGAACATCGTGAGAACCGTGCGTCCGTTGTCCGCGACGGCGATATGAAACTCCGTGCCGCGAATCGCAGCGGTGGCCGTGCGCGTCTTGAATTGAACCTCGGCTGGTTTGTCGCGATGGAAAAAGTAAAGCAGCCCCTTGCTCAAGCTGAACGAAGGCTTGTCCGGCAAGTCTTCAATCGGCTCGACAAGGAACTCAGTTAACTCCGCCATGCGCAGCGTGCTCTGATCAAGCAGATGGAGCGCGGCGCGACTGCGTTCGCCGGTGCGGATGCGGTCGGCGATGCGGAGGGTTTGGTTCGTCCGCGCGGCAGACCAAGCGTTCGTGCCAGCGAGAGCGGCTTCCACCTTCCCGGATTTTTCCAGCACGGTGATTTGATTATCGCGTGCGACAGCGGTTTGCGCGGCAACGAGCCACGCGACGGCTGAAAATGTCGCCATGACGAATGTTGTAAGCCGTGTCCGAGACGGGCAAGTGGTGGAGTACACCGCAGCACTTGAGCAGAGTTGGGTTGTGAGTTGCATGTGTGGATACGCGATGGATTGCGGCTGTTTGTAAGGGTTCGGCTGGAGGCGCGCAAGACAATCGTTGACAGCCGCCCTCGTCAAAGTTCGTGACCGCCACTTCCGGTCGCATCCGTTGACAGCCAATCGTTGGCCGAGGGATGGCGAGCGTGTGCGAGCTTGCCTTTGAGCAGACAGCGGGGTTTTATTTGCCGAGAACAACATCATGAACAACACGCCCTCAACCGCGAACACCATACCCGCAGACACTCGTCCGCTGATCTTCGCCGTGGACGACGAACCCATGTTGCTCGAACTCGCCACGATGGTCATCGAGCCGCTCGGCTTCCGCGTGGAATCATTTCGCGATCCCATCGCAGCCGTGCGCGCGTTCTCACTGGCGAATCCTTTGCCGGAATTGATCCTGACGGATTTCTCCATGCACCAGATGAACGGACTTGATCTCATCCGCGACTGTCGCCGCATCCATCCGCAGCAAAAGATTCTGATGGTGAGCGGCACCGTGAACGAAAGCATCTACAAGGATTCGCCCCACAAACCGGACGCATTCCTCGCCAAGCCCTATCAAGCCACGACACTCGCCAGATTTGTCGCCGAACTGACCGGGCGCGATTAGTTATTTTCGCCCGCTCTGGTTCAATTCACGCAACAGGCGATACTTCAATGCCACCTCCTGCGCGGAGATGATTGCGATGCGCCAGCCTTGCGTGCCGTCCAGAAAACCTCTTCTCAACACGTAGCCGCGCAGCCAGCGAAACGCGCCGTGCAATGCCGGAGACAGTGCGCCAGCAGTTTTCCCAGCCTCGTATTTATCCTGTGCCCACAGCTTCGCATAGTGGTCGCCACGCGCCCGATGATCCGCTGCATCGCGGAACGAGTGGTGGTGAAGATCGCCGCGCAGAGGCGTCACTGCACCGGAGATTTCCAACCGCTCATGAACGCGGCCACCGGCGAACTTCACGCGCTCGCGACGAAACAGACGCGTGAGCCGGTCGGGATACCAATCTCCGTGACGTATCCAGCGTCCTTCATACAACACGCAGCGCGGCATTGAAAAACCACTGATACCGCCGGTAGGCACGGTTTGTTTGAGCGCGCGGATTTCATCGCGAAGAGATGGGGAAAGTTCCTCATCCGCATTGAGGCTGAACACTCATTCGTTCTGAGCGAGCGACAGCACTTTGTTTTTCTGCCCGACGTAGCCAAGCCAATCTTGAGGCACAAAGCGCGCGCCGAACTCCGAGGCAATCCGCCGCGTGCCGTCCGCGCTGCCGGAATCCACGACGACAATTTCATCCGCGAGGTCAGCGCAACTGCACAGGCAGCGAGACAGATTCTCCTCCTCGTTGAGGGTGATGAGGCAGAAGGAGAGTTTCATGGATAAACGGGCACAACGCGCGATAGCGTAGGCGAATCTGGAGCGGTGAAAAGTTTTTCCGGCAACAATGCTGGGTAGGACATTTCCGCGCCTTGCCCGGTTGAGTTCGGATTCGACAGTGTGCTGCGGATTGGGGAGTCTGTGTCGTAAGCTGGCGGGACGGAACGAATGAAACCGACACAGGAAACGGCGCACTCTAAAGACGCACCAAAAGAATTGAGCCTTCTGGAGTTGGCGCGAGCGCTGTTTGGCGGGGCTACGCAAATGTATCCCCAGCGCGGCCTGCAACGCGCGAAGGATCGCGCCAAGTTTTGTCTGCGCGGTCTGGCCATGCCACGACTGACGCGTCAGTGGTTTCAGTTGCTCGCCCAGCCCGGGCTGGCCGCTGTGGTGAAGAACAGCCCGCGCGTCCTGAGCAAATTGCAGAGGCCTTATCTGCATCGCAAACTCAAGCCCCAGGAACGGCTGAACGTCCTCATGGAACATTATCACTTCGTGCAGGAGACGTTTTCACCGGAGGCGATGGATCAAATCTATTCCGAACGCGGCGCGTTGCTGGCAAAATTCCCTGTCGAGGGCATCGGTGAACTTTCCCTGCGGCTGGGATATTGGAGTCCCTTCGAGAAAGAAGGTGAGTTGTCCATTGCGCTGATGAATGAAGCCACGGGTGGCTCTCTGTTCGTGCTGTCGTTCAGCGCAACAGCGTTTTCGCCGACGGGCACGGACATCTTCATCGGTGGCCTGCAAACCATGCGCAAGACGACGAACCGCGAGATGATCGTGGACATTACTCGTGGCATGGCCGGTCTGCGGCCCAAGGCGCTGCTGCTGTTTGCGCTTCAACAACTCGCCGCCGCGTGGCGTTTCAAAGGCATCCGGGCGGTCAGCAACGATCTTCTCGTGTTTCGAGATTTCCGGTTAAAGAAGAAATTGGTTGCCGCAGACTACGACGAGTTTTGGATCGAATCAGACGGTCACATTGAACCAGACGGATTCTTCTCCTTGCCGACTGCATTTGTGAAAAGACCGATTGAAGAGATCAAACCCAACAAGCGCTCGCTCTACAAAAAACGCTACTCGATGTTAGACGAACTCGGATCGCAAATCGCCCTTCACGCAAGCCAGATGATTCTTGTCGCGGCATTGGTTTAGGGGTAATGCCTTTCGGAAATACCCGAACGGCTGGGCTGTGGTATTGACGGAGCGCCGGTCTGCGACCGGCTTTGCGGTTGGAAACCTTTGTCCCGTGTAG
>JAYUAV010000052.1:0-3200 GCA_043741175.1 Verrucomicrobiota bacterium | reverse complement strand
CTCGAGTGCCATGAGTCGCTTGGCAAAAATCTGCATGGTTGGAAAGGCGCGGCTCATTTACCTCATCCTTCCCAGGGTTGACGCCTGACGCGAGGGTTTAGGAGACACGATCAATGGGTCTTGAGTGCTCACGGTGTAGCCAGATTGGAGAGTTTGCTTTTTAACGGTGCGCTCTATCAAACGCTGCCGCGTGCCGTGGAGGCGCTGGATCAACACTTCCGCGACGCGCTGCATGAGTTGATAACCCAGATCGTGGTCCACTTCGCAATATTCGCGCAGACGCGTGCCGTAGAAAAATATCGTCCGGGTTGGCTCAATGGCGCGGGCACTCGAATGCAGGACATAAGGAGGAAAAAGCCAGGACCAACCGAGAGCATCGCCATCACCAACCGTCTGAATAGGGATCGCGCCATGCTCTGCGAGTTCCGATTCAAGCATCACCTTGCCTTCTAGGATGAGAAAAAACCGGTTGGCCGGACTGCCCTCATGCAAAATTTTCTGCCCGGCTTCAAACCGCATTTCCATGGCCAATTCAGTGAGCAATTGAAGCTGATGAGTATTCAGTCCCTTAAAGAATGGCTGTTGTGAGATGAGGTCATAAAGCAATTTCACCGCAGTCGCCTTGGCTTCAAGAGTTGTTTCCTTTGAACGCTCCGTCAAAACACCTTGCTTGGGTGGATTTGTTTTCATGATCTCAAATCAGAGCAAAGCGCAAACGCGGAAAAGTGTTTGCGAGTCGAGCGTTGTATTCATCATGTGCGAGCCGCCAGATTTGGAAGAAATGCGTTTCCGTTTAGGCGGTTTGAGATTTGGACTGATCGCTTTGGAGATCAGTTCAGGTTTAGGGGACACCTTTCGGAAAACTGGAGGTTGAGATGTTGACGCGAGTTTGGAGCTGGGAGCTTTCATGTGTTTTAGCTTCAGTTGTATGTCTGTGGACTCGTTTGGGTCTTAATTTGCTGACGGGTCACTCGCCTGGTCTGCATGGTTTTCGCGCCATTGATTCTTCGGGTCCTCCAAAATCTTGATCTGCTGCGGCGTCAACAACGGCTTGATCTTGGCAACGGTTGCCATCCGGTCGGGTTGAAGCCCGGCCCAGACCTGTTGCAACTGCGCGCGGGCGGTTTGGATTTGTGTCGCGTCCTTCGCGGCGCGGGCCTGGCGGTTCGCCTCGATAGCCGCATCAATCCTAGGCTGATTGGCGGTCTGGTATTCCAGGCTCGTCTTGGCGAAATCG
This sequence comes from Verrucomicrobiota bacterium, assembly GCA_043741175.1. Classification (GTDB taxonomy): domain Bacteria; phylum Verrucomicrobiota; class Verrucomicrobiia; order Limisphaerales; family JADLHS01; genus JADLHS01. Next base: position 1,963 of record JAYUAV010000052.1, on the reverse strand, counting down.
TCCTCGAAGGGCTTGAGCTCGACGCGCTGTGCCTCGGTGAGTTGCAACTTTTCTTTAAGCCCCGGCGACAAGAGTGATTGTTCGCCCAACGAACGATCATGCTCGAACGCAACCTGATATTTCAAAGTCTGGTTGAGCGGGAGTGAATTGGTGTTGGTGTTTTGCGCCAGCAACGCGGGCGCAGCCAGCAGCAGCGAACTGCTGATGGTGAGCAAGGTGAATTTAATTTTCATGTTTTGTTTTACGAGTGATTGGGAAACCCATGAACGCGGGTGAGGTTGCGTTCCGCGATCAATTCCGCCTCCTCCGCCAGCCAATGCTGCACATGTTGCCCTTGCAGTGAGCCATCGTTCACATAACTGAAGTAGGCTCTTCGCGCCACTTCGTCAGCGGAGGGCGCAAAGTTGATTTCGTCTTGATCTGATTCCGCAGCAGCCAAAGACCGTGATGCGTCGGCAGGAGTTGGGTCATGGGAGAATGTTTTATGTTTCATGCTGCGAGAATACGCGCGGCAACGACGCATTCGCTATGGGGTGTTGCCCCCATGTCACAAGACTCCAACCTCCAGTTTGGCTCGCTCGACTACTAGATGGACGATCAGGCTAGACGGGTGCCGGAGAGATAGTCTTCTGTGCCTGAGCGCAACAGATTCTCCGTGGTCACGCGCGCGATTTCGCTCAACGCTTCGTGCGTGAGGAACGCCTGATGGGCGGTGATGAGCACGTTGGGGAAAGTCAGCAGGCGCGATAATTCGTCGTCCTGCAATATCTCGCCGGAATGATCCTCGAAAAAGACACCTTCCTCTTCCTCATAAACATCTAGAGCCACGCCTCCGAGTTGGCCACTTTTAAGTGCCTCGATGAGCGCGGTGGTATCCACCAGTTTGCCGCGACTCGTGTTGATGAGGACTGCACCGGGCTTCATGCGCGCGAAGGTTTCTGCGTTGAGCAGATGGCGGGTCTGCGGCGTGAGCGGCAGGTGCAGCGAAACGATGTCGCTCGTTGCGAGCAGTGTTTCAAAATCGGTGTAGCGCACGCCCAGCGGTGCCGCCCATTCCGGTGCGGGAAACGGATCGTAGGCCAGCACGTCTGTGCCGAACCCGCGAAAAATCTGCGCTGCGATCTTGCCAATCTTTCCCGTGCCGACCACGCCCACGGTCTTGCCGTGGAGATCGAAACCGACCAGGCCGCTCAAGGAAAAATTATGTTCGCGGACACGATTGTAGGCGCGGTGGATTTTACGATTGAGCGCGAGCAGCAGCGCGATGGCGTGTTCGGCCACGGCGTGCGGCGAATACGCGGGCACGCGGATGACGGCGACCCCAATGGACTTCGCAGCGGCGAGGTCAACATTGTTGAATCCCGCGCAACGCAACGCCACGAGCCGGACGCCAGCATCGTGAAGTTGCTTCAAACACGCGGCGTCAAGTCGGTCGTTGACGAAAACGCAAACAGCCTGCGCGCCGTTCACACTGGCGGCGGTCTCGCTGGTGAGGCGAAATTCGTGGAACTGGCAATTCAACTGTTTGGCATCGGCGGCGCGCTCGAAGTATTCACGGTCGTAAGGTTTGGTGTCGTAGAAGGCGACGGTGTTCATGTGGTAAAATCTATTCTGGAATCGCTTGGTTGTCACGACGGCGACCAAAGCGAATCCACTTTTCAAACTCCACCGCGCCAAATGCTATGACCGCAACGCCGACGATACGCAGCCAGGACTCGGAGGCGAGCGGCGCGGTGTGGAAGAGGTTGTTCATCACGGGCGCGTAAGTGAGAAGGAGTTGCGCCCCCAACATCGCCAGAGAGCCGAGGATGGTCCAGCGGTTCGTGAGCAGGCCAACGGAGAAGACGGAGTGATGGAAGGAGCGACAATTAAATAGATAAACGATCTGGACGAGAACGACGACGTTCACGACGGCGGTGCGCGCCACCATGATGCCAGCCTGCTCGATGCGGAGTTCCCAAAG
>JAYUAV010000051.1:0-3018 GCA_043741175.1 Verrucomicrobiota bacterium | reverse complement strand
CAATATCGGAAATGATGTAGCGATATGCCGTGGATAAGACGTTGTATTTACGGGAGTTTTCGTGAGAAAGGACGCCACATGTCCAATGGAAACGCTCTAAAGCTTGAACTCCAACGGGCGCGAGGTTTTGTAGTTCCCATCCGGGCGGGTTGCCTGTAAAAAGTTCGCACGATGAACCCCAAAATATTTCTCGCACTCTCACTCGTGGCGAATTTCGTGCTCGCCGGAGCGTTGACCTGGTCGGCTCGCCAGAAGCACACGGAGCAAAACTCAAACGCAACAACTTCAACTGCCGCCGCAACGGCATCGGAAAAGAAAGCCACATTGAGCGGCGTTGCGCCTGACGCGCCTGCCACCGTGGAAGCTTTCAAATCCGACCAGCAGTTCAACTGGCGCACTGTGGAATCCGAGGATTACAAAAAATACATCGCCAACCTGCGCTCCATCGGTTGCCCGGAGGAAACCATCCGCGACATCATCACGGCGGATGTGAACAAGCTTTTTGAGAATCGCGCGAAGGAAATGAGCGGAGTGAAGACAAATCGCTACGAGTATTGGAAAGGCGGGATGCAGATGTTTTCAAAGTTATTCGACGAGGAAAAGATCAAGGCACGGCAGGCGTTGGCGAAAGAGAAACGCGCGCTGCTCACGGAGTTGCTCGGCGTGGCCCCGGAAGAAAAGCCGGACATGATGGCGATGTTTGGCGGAGCGAATCCGTTCGAGGAGATGCTGGATTTTCTTACGCCCGGCCAGCAGACGCAGATCATGGAGTTGGAACAGAAATATGCGGGGCGGTTGATGAAAGCTGTGGGCAACGGCGCAGATGGCAAGGGGATGAAGGAGATGGCGAAGATTCAAAAAGAGAAGGACGCCGAACTCGCAAAGTTGCTCTCACCGCAGGAGTTTGAAGATTACCAACTGCGCATGTCGCAAACGTCCATGGTGCTTCGGATGCAGATGGGCAGCTTTGAGCCAAGCGAGGATGAGTTCAAAGCCATCTTCAAAGAGAAGAAAAAGTTTGAGGACGAGTTCGGCATGAGCGGCATGAACGCGACGGAGAAAGCAGACAAAGACAAGATGAAAGCCGCTGAGAAAGCGATGAAAGAGACGCTCAAGACGACGTTGGGTGATCGCTACGTGGATTATGAACTGTCGCAGGATCAGGCTTACCAAAGCATTTATCGCGTCACGGAGCGGAATGGCTTGGGCAAGGATTCAGCGAAGAAGGTGTATGACGTGAAGAAGGAGGCTGAGTCGCAAGCCAGCGCGCTTCGCAAAGATCAATCACTGACAAAGGAACAGCGGGACGCGGCATTGAAAGGCATCCGCGATGAAACCGAGAGCGCGATGAAGACCGTGCTTGGAGACAAGGTTTACGGCTCATACGAAAAGCAGGCTTGGTGGCTGAACAGCATCAGCAGCAAGCCGAAGCCTGCGGATGAGTGATGCCCGGGAGCGTTGGCATCTTGCCAGCATGTCGGCGTAAATTTGAAACTCGCCAGCAAGATGCTGGCGTTCCCGGGTGAGAATTGCTTCGTCTCACGGCATCCTGCATCTTGTGACCTTTGATGAACGCGATGCCTGACAATAAATCTCCCGACTCATCTTCCGCTTCGGGCGGCATCACGGAGTTGCGCGTCAGCAGGATGACTTGCAACAACTGCGCGCGGCGTGTCACCGATGCGCTGAAATCGGTGTCGGGTGTTCAGAGCGTGACGGTGGATGTTGAAGCCGCTCGTGCTTTGGTGCGGTGGGATTCCGCCTCCTCTCCAAATCAAACCCAACTCATCGCTGCGCTTGCTAAGGCGGGCTACGAAGCAACTCTCCTTGACGTGAGCGACGCGAACACCGCTTCATCGAGCAGCAAAAACTGGCATCTCAATCTCTGGCTCGGCGGATGTGTGACAGCGGTGTTGATGCTGGGTGAGTGGGTATTTCATTTCGGCATGAGCGGTTGGTCCGCGTGGGTTTCATTCGCGCTGGCGGGTGTGGTTCAATTCGTTTGTGGCGCGGAGTTTTATCGCGGTGCGTGGCGGCAACTCAAGGCGCGCAGTTCAAACATGGATACGCTCGTAGCGTTGGGTTCGACGACGGCGTTTGGTTACAGCGCATGGGCGTTGTTGCGAGGGCAGGGCGGGCATCTCTACTTCATGGAGGCTGCGGCGATCATCACGCTCATCAGCATCGGGCATTGGGTGGAAGCGCGGGTGAGCGCGAGGGCTTCGGACGCATTGAAGTCGCTCATGCAACTCGCGCCAACGACCGCACGCCGTATCAAGACGGACAACAAGCCGCGCGATTTTTTGAACCCGCTCAAATCCGTTGCTGCGCCGATTGAAGAGGAAGTTCCCGTCGCATCGCTCAAGCTGGGCGATGTAGTCGCGTTGCGTCCCGGCGATCATGTGCCGACGGATGGCGTGGTGGTGGAGGGAAATTCTGCCGTGAACGAGGCGATGCTCACCGGCGAATCATTACCCGTGGAAAAACTTCCCGGCGCGAATGTCTTTGCTGGTACGGCGAATATCAACGGTCGCCTCACAGTCCGCGTGACCGCCACGGGTGAAAGCACCGCGCTCGCACACATCATCGCTGCTGTGGAACGCGCGCAGAACAGTCGCGCGGACATCCAACGCATCGGTGATCGCGTGAGCAATGTGTTCGTGCCGGTGGTGGTGATGATCGCATTGCTGGCTGGACTGGCGTGGACGTTTGAGCAGGAGTCCATGTTGAAAATATTTTCATCGCTCGATCCGCAACTATGGCTGACGCATCCACCGACAGGGCCGGGCGCAGGATTCATCATTGCGGCGGCGGTGTTGATCGTGGCGTGTCCGTGCGCGATGGGATTGGCCACGCCAGCGGCGATTATGGCGGCGGCGAATGCGGCGGCGCGGCGGGGAATCCTGATCCGTGATGGCGTAGCTTTGGAAAAGGCGGGGAAGATTGCGGCGATTGTTTTTGATAAGACAGGGACGCTCACAGTGGGGAAACCAGAGGTCGCGGGGGAGAGCGTTGAAG
>JAYUAV010000050.1:0-2645 GCA_043741175.1 Verrucomicrobiota bacterium | reverse complement strand
CGTCACTCCGTGCGCGCCGTTCGTGACAATTCGAGAGACGGCGCGCCCGGAGTGACGCGCCCTACCAAGACACCGCAGTGATCCGTGGTTATAAAATTTATTTCAAATGATAGACAAAGTTGAAACAACATCGGGCGGATCAAAGTTTTCCCTGAGTTCCGGTTGGGGAAACATCCTCGGACGTTTTCTCGCGCTCATCATCGTGTTCGCGTTCTTCGCGTTCATGGTGGAGGGCGGGAAATTTTACACGCTGCGTAATCTGGAAAACCTTTTGCGCCAGTCCTGCGTGTACGGCACAGCGGGGCTTGGCATGACCATGATCATCATCGCGGCGGGTATTGATCTCTCGGCAGGATCTCTCATCGCGCTGTCCGTGGTGACGGTGGCGTTTGTGATGAACATTCATGTGACTGGTGCGGATGGGCAGGCAGTGGCGTATGCGACATTGCATCCAAAGCTCACGCCGATTCTGGCGGTTGGTGCGGGCGTTTTGATTTCCACGCTGGCTGGCTTGGCTAACGGAGCGATGGTCGTCGGGCTGCGGCTCGTGCCGTTCATCGTCACCTTAGGCTCGATGGGAATGATTCGCGGTCTGGCCAAAGGTATCGCGAAAGAGCGCGACATCTATCCGCCGGAAGAATGTTGGATCAACTCGATCATGGACCCGACGCTGTCGAGCGCGATGCGCGGCTGGCAAATCCTGCCAACCGGAATCTGGATTTTGCTCGTTGGGGTTTTGGTATCGTCGTTCATCCTGCGTTACACGCGACTGGGCCGGCACATCTTCGCCGTCGGCTCGAATGAAGAAACGGCGCGGCTCTGTGGCGTGCCGGTGGGGCGGACGAAGTTGTTCGTGTACATGGCGGGTGGATTTTTCTGCGGCGTGGCGGGCTTGATGCAGTTCTCCTACATCGGCGGTGTCGGGCAGCCGACGAGTGCGGTGACGTATGAGTTGTTTGTCATCGCAGCGGTAATCATCGGCGGCGCGAGCTTCAACGGCGGCGAGGGTTCAATTCTTGGCACCATCATCGGCGCTCTCACGATCACGATTCTCTACATGGGCGGGCAACAGGTGGGCTGGCCAAAGTGGGTTCAGGACATGGTCATCGGCGGCATCATCATCGCAGCGGTGGCACTGGATCGGTTGCGGCATCGGAAGGCGGTTTGACTGCGACTCGGGTCTCGACTCCTTACGTCGTCGCCTACAACGTCGGAATCACTTCGCCTCTTCGCTGGCGGCTTCTTCAGCAGCGGCTTGCTGTGCTAACTCCTGCGTGGCGTAGTGGACGCCGAGATTATGCTGCGCGGTTTTATCGCCCTGACGCGCGGCGCGGATGAACCACTTCATGGCTTCCTGCATGTTCTCGGGCACACCTCGACCGGTCTGGTAGCACAGGCCAAGATTGCATTGCGCGGGGGCGACTTCCTGTTCGGCTGCGGAACGATACCAACGCACGGCTTCTTCAAAATTTTGCGGGACAACGTGGCCTTGCTCGTAGAAAACACCGAGATTGAATTGCGCCTGCGGTTCACCGCATTCGGCGGCGGCGTGATACCACTTCACTGCTTCGGCATAATTTTGCGGCACCCCCTGACCGGTTTCGTAGAGCAGGCCGAGATTGAATTGCGCGGCGGGGTCACCCTGCTCCGCCGCCTCGCGAAACCAACGCGCCGCCTCGCCCGCTTCCTGCGGCACGCCGTGACCGGAGAGAAAACAGAAACCGAGATAGCATTGCGCCACAGGATCGTTTTGATCCGCTGATTTGCGAAACCACCTCACAGACTCAAAATAATCCTGCTGCACGCCCTGACCATTCTGATACGCGACGCCGAGATACGACTGCGCCTGCGCGTCGCCTTCTTCGGCGGCTTTGCGAATCTCGTCGAGCGTATTCCAAGTTTTGCGATGACCGGCCATTTGTTTCCTGAGATTGAAAAGTTGCTTTGATTTGAATGACTCAAGCGCAGCTTCGCGCACAGGGTATTTCTCGGCACGAGTAATTCAAGCTGCGAATTGGTCACCTTAACCGGGATGATGCCGTTCTTGGAATCCTCCTCAAACGCCGATGTCTTCGTTCCATAATTCCGGTCGCGAGGCGATGAAGTCGTTCATCAGTTGGATGCACGTCGGGTCGTTGAGGATTTCCACCGTCACACCCTGCGAGCGGACGTAGGCTTCGGGACCTTGGAACGTCACATTCTCGCCCACGATGATGCGTGGAATCTTGTAGAGCAACGCCGCACCGCTGCACATCGGACATGGCGACAGCGTGGAATAAAGGATGCATCTTTGATAGACCGACGCCTTGAGCCGCCCAGCGTTTTCGAGGCAGTTCATTTCGGCGTGATGGATCACGCTGCCGTGTTGAACGCGCTGATTGTGACCGCGCCCGATGATCTTGCCATCAAGCACCAGCACTGAACCAATCGGGATGCCGCCAGCCGCCAGCCCTTTTTTTGCTTCCTCAATCGCTGCTTCGAGAAATTTATCCATGCAGATTTCTATTCGTTGCCGGGCGGGGAATCCAGCGCAAAGCATGGGCAGAGGTGTGACTGGAAGTGCCGCTCAAGATGGGCGCGGTGTGGGTGAGATGTGGAGTGCGGCGACTTGTCGCCGCTTTTCTGCTGGGACGACTTGTCGTCCC
>JAYUAV010000049.1:0-7117 GCA_043741175.1 Verrucomicrobiota bacterium | reverse complement strand
TGCTGATGACGGTTTCCGTGGCGCGAGTGCTGGCGTTGAGCGCGGAATCCAATTCGATGCCGAGGCCGGCTAGGTTTGCACAGATTGCTTCGCGCAATTCTGCGCGGTTCTCGCCAATGCCAGCGGTGAACACGATGGCGTCTGCACCGCCCAACTCAAAGAAATAGCTACCAATCCAATGCCGCGCACTGGCGACGAAAACATCGAGCGCGAGCTTTGCGTTCGCATTCCCCTGCTCTGCTGCGGTGGCGACATCGCGGATGTCGTTCGATACACCGCTGATTCCTTTCAGGCCGGATTCCTTTGTAAGCTGGCGTTGCGCTTCCTCGATGCTGATGCCGAGATTTTTTACCGCATACGGAATCGCTTCGGCATCCAGATCGCCGACACGGTTGTTCTGCGGCAATCCGGATTGTGGGCTCATGCCCATGCTCGTGCCGATGGCGACGCCGCTGCGGATACCGGTGATGCTCGAACTGCCGCCGAGGTGGCAGGAGATCACGCGCAGCGCGGGTTCGTTCACGGGAGTTTTGTCGCCGTCCACGTAGAGTTTGCGGACGCGTTCGGCGACGTCGTTACGCCCGAGCAATTCCGCCGAGCGTTCGGCGATGAACTTGTGGCTCGCGCCATGAAACCCCCAGCGGCGGATGCCGATGTCGCGCCACGCATCCGGCACGGCGTAACGCATCATGGCCTCGGGCGCGAACTGATAGAACGCGGTCTCGAACAATCCCACCAACGGCACACCGGGCATGCGTTTCCCAAACAGGCGGATGCCGGTGATGTAGGGCGGATTGTGTGCGGGCGCGAGGCCGTTGTAAGCCTCCATTGCGCCGAGCGCGCGTTCGTCGAGTCGCACACAGCCACTAACGTTTTTCGCGACGACGGTTTTGAATCCGACGCCCGCGAGGTCGCGTTCGCTGTTGATCGCGCCGGCGTCTTTGAGTTGCGCAAGGCAATCCTCGATCGCCTTCGGATAATCAGCCACGCGCTCGAAGCCGCCTTTGTGCAAAAGGCGCTCGGCGTTGTTCGAGAAGTCGAACAACCGCCACTTCAACGACGTGCTACCGATATTGGCGACGAGAATTTTCATTTTGGCAGATGGGAGATGGCAGTTGGAAGTTGGGTTCGGCCCTAACTCCTATCTGCTAACTCCCAACTCCTAATTCATTGCAGCCACTTGCCTAAAATTCCCAGATCGTCGTGCGGACGCGGGATCACTTGGACGGCGATGACCGTGCCCACTTGCGCGGCTGCGGCTGCACCGGCATCGGTGGCGGCTTTCACGGCGGCGACGTCGCCACGGAAAAATCCGGTGACGTATCCGCTGCCGACTTTTTCCCAGCCGGTCATGGTGACATTCGCGGCTTTGAGCGCGGCATCGCACGCTTCCATGAGCGCGCAAAGACCTTTGCATTCAATCATTCCAACTGCTTGTTGTGCCATAATAGTTGATCGTTATTAGTTGAGAGTTGATGGATTATTTCGCGGCGGCACTGACACCGAAGGCTTTCAACAAGTCTTCGTGCGGACGCGCGATGATGTGCGAGCTGACGAGTTCGCCGACTTTGGCCGCGGCTTTTGATCCCGCATCCACGGCGGCTTTCACGCTGCCGACATCGCCCTGGGCCAGCACGGTGATGAGACCGCCGCCGATGGGGATGGTTTTGACCAACTTGACGTTGGCTGCTTTGACCATGGCATCACTGGCTTCCACGCTGCCGATGTAGCCTTTGGTTTCGATCATTCCTAATGCTTCACTCATTTGTTTTCTCCTGTTTGGGTTAATTGATGGTTAAAGAATTTGAACCACGGATAAACACGGATGGGAAACAACCGACGCGAAAGGAGCGCGGGCTTCAGCCCGCTTCAACGCCGCCATTTCAAAACACGCTGAAGCGGCCTGAAGGCCGCGCTCCGAGAATTTTGATCCGTGTTTATCTGTGCTCATCCGTGGTTAAGATTTATTTTATGAGTTCAACCGACGTATCAGGCTGCAAGTTGCACGCGTTGCCTTCGTCGGTGTCAATGTGGACTTCCAGTTTGAAACTCTTGTCCACGCGGGCCAGCATCTTGTCGAGGATGATGCCGCAATCGCCACCGATCTTGAGCTTCATCATGTCGCCATGCTTCACGCCATAGAAGTCCGCATCAGTCGGACTCAAGTGCGCGTGACGCAATGCGCGGATGATCCCATCGGGCATTTCAAAAAATCCATTTGGGCCCATGAGCATCGCGCCGGGAGTTCCCTTGATGTCGCCGGATGCTTTCAGCGGAATATCGAATCCGAGCGCGATGGCGTCCGTGTAAGCGAGTTCAACTTGGTTGAGCGTGCGGCACGGACCGAGGATGCGGAGATTTGAGATCACGCGACTGCGCGGGCCGATGAGCGTCACGGTTTCCTTCGCCGCGAACTGTCCTTCCTGATAAAGCCACTTGTGAACTTGCAGCTTGTAGCCTTTGCCGAAGAGAGCTTCGACGGCTTCCTGCGTCAGATGGCAATGACGCGCGCTGATGTTCACCACGAGCGGATTTGGGGAGGTCGCCGCGCGGGGCAGCGGTTTGCCGAGGCGCGAATAAACCGCTTGCCGAACCATGTGTTCAACCACGGCGCGGTGCGGAGCGGATGCAGCAATTGCCATAACGCGCCAAGTTTTGACTGATTTCGTCCATACGTCAACAAATATCTTGCAAAATCTTCCAACATCTAGCAATGTATTGCTCGAATGACGTCAGAAGAGCGAAAACACCGATTGGAGACCTATCTCCAAGAGGTCGAGTTTGCGTCGCTTGAAGACTTGGCCAAGCACGTTGACTCGTCGGTTTCCACCGTTCGTCGCGATCTCACGGTGCTGGAAGCCGCCGGAAATTTGAAACGCACTCACGGCGGCGCGCGCATCATCACGCCGAAGTCTGACGAATTCACCTTCTCCGCGCGCGACACGCATCAACTCGATTCCAAGGAAGCCATCGGTCGCGCCTGCGCCGAACTCATCCGCCCGAATCAAAGCGTGATCATTGACGCGGGCACGACGACTTTTCACGTCGCAAAGTTTCTCGAAGACAAGTCGCCGCAAATCGTGACCAATTCCTTGCCCGTCGCGAATCTCTATTCCTCCGCCGGCAAAGTGGAACTCGTCCTGAGCGGCGGCGTGATCTATCCGCGTCTCGGCGTCCTCGTCGGCCCACTCGCCGTGGAAGCATTTTCAAAAATCCACGCCGATGTCGCCGTGATGAGTTCCGGCGGCATCACGATGGACGGCATCACCAACTCGCATGGCCTGCTGATTGACATCCAACTCGCCATGATGCGCGCCGCAGCGAAAGTCATTTTCTGCCTCGACCACACGAAGTTTGGCCGCCGCTCTGTTTCGCAACTCTGCGATCTCTCCAAAGTCCACACTATCGTCACGGATAGCCAAGCACCGACGGAGTTGGTGGGGCAACTGCGTGCGAAGGGAATTGAAGTAATTCTCGCCTCCTGATCGCGGAAACGAGTCTTGTAGGACACGACGTAAGGAAAGTTCCTCCTCTGCCACCACAAACGAATCATCACCTCCAACCACAAGACCGATCTGTTCACCACGCAGCACCAACTCATGCGGAGGTAGGAATCATCGCGCTGTGACAATTCGCGACATGTATAGCGGTGAATATCCCGTGAAGCAGAGGTAAATCGCGCAAGAAAACTGTTCCGCCAGGAGCGCGTCGGGGTTGTCGCAGCGCGACAACCACTACCTTACAGCCACTTCTCAACGTACTTCATCTTCTGACTCTTGTGCAGGACAACGCCGACGATTCCATTGGCCTCCAGTTCGGCGACCCTTCGTGAGATCACGCTGCGGAAACACACTGAATGGTCACGGCAAATCCGTGCGGCCCATCAGATAGCGGTCGCACTCGCGACCCGCGCCGCGACCTTCATTGAAGGCCCAGACGACGAGGCTCTGTCCGCGACGGCAATCGCCGCAGGCAAAGACTTTCGCGTTGTTGGTTGTGTACTTCTCGAAGTCTGCCTTCGCATTCGAGCGCGAATCGCGTTCGATGTTCATGGCTTCGAGCAACGGTTGTTCCGGTCCGAGGAAACCCATCGCCAGCAAGACGAGTTGCGCGGGCAAAACCTTCTCCGTGCCCGGAACCGGCTGCGGGCCGAACTGGCCTTTGTCGTTCGCCTTCCACACCACATCCACGACGTGAACCGCTTTGACGTGACCATCAGCGTCCGCCTCGAACTTCGTGGCAGTCTTGAGATATACGCGCGGGTCAGCACCGAATTTCGCAGCGGCTTCTTCCTGGCCGTAATCCATCTTGTAAGTCTTGGGCCACTCCGGCCACGGATTGTTCGCAGCGCGTTCAAGCGGCGGTTGCGCCATGATCTCAAGCTGCACGAGCGACTTGCACCCATGCCGCATCGAAGTGCCGACGCAGTCCGTGCCCGTGTCGCCACCACCGATGACGACGACATCTTTACCGGTCGCATCAATGAAATTGCCGTTCTTGTGCTGATCCAAAACCGCCTTGGTGTTCGCGGTCAAAAACTCCATCGCGAAATGGATGCCTTTGAATTCGCGGCCCGGAATCGGCAGATCACGTGGCTTTGTCGCACCGGTCGCGAGAATCACCGCGTCAAAATCCTTGAGCAACTCCTCAGCAGGCAGATTCTTTCCCACCTCGGTGTTGCAGACGAACTTCACGCCTTCCTTCTCCAGCAAATCAATCCGGCGCAACACGACTTCTTTCTTATCGAGCTTCATGTTGGGGATGCCATACATGAGCAATCCACCCGGACGATCCGCGCGCTCAAACACCGTGACTTCGTGACCGGCCTTGTTCAATTGAGCGGCCGCACTCAAGCCCGCCGGGCCTGAACCAACTACGGCAACTTTCTTTCCGGTGCGCTTCTTCGGCGTTTCGGGAACAACCCAACCATTTTCCCAGCCGTGATCAATGATGCTGACCTCGATGTTCTTGATCGTGACCGCAGGCGCGTTCATGCCGAGCACGCAAGACCCTTCGCACGGTGCAGGACAGACGCGACCGGTGAATTCCGGGAAGTTGTTCGTCTTGTGCAAGCGATCCAGCGCTTCCTTCCATAGCCCGCGATAGACGAGATCGTTCCACTCTGGAATGAGATTGTGAATCGGACAGCCGCTCGCCATGCCGCTCACGAGCTGGCCGGTGTGGCAGAACGGAATCCCACAATCCATGCAACGCGCGCCCTGCTTCTTCAGGTCGGCTTCCGGCATGTGCTCGTGAAATTCCTTGTAGTCCGCGACGCGCCCCAGCGGGGAACGATCTTTCGGCAACTCACGACTAAACTCTAAAAATCCTGTTGGCTTTCCCATCTTGTTTTCGGTTTGGGTTCTAAATTCTGTTTCTCGTCCAACTAACTCAGTGTCCGCCCTTCACGTTTTCTACGAAGGCAGCCATGATGGCTTCATCACCGCTCAAGCCTTGCGATTGCACTTTCTTGAGCGATGCCAGCACACGCGCGTAATCCTGCGGCATCACCTTTACGAACTTTGGTATAAAGTTTTTCCAGTCAGCGAGCATCCTAGCTACGCGCTGGCATCCGGTGTAGGTCTGATAGCGTTGAATCAATTTCCAGACTTCTTCAATCTCATCAACGTCTTCCAATTTTTCTAACCCAACCAATTCCATATTGCATCGCTTGTGGAAATCGCCTTCTTCATCCAAGACATAGGCCACACCACCGCTCATGCCCGCTGCGAAATTGCGTCCGGTCTTGCCGAGAATCACTACGCGCCCGCCCGTCATGTATTCGCAACCATGGTCGCCAACCCCTTCAACAACTGCGTTGACGCCGGAGTTGCGGACTGCGAAACGCTCACCTGCCATGCCGCAAACAAAAATCTCGCCCCCCGTCGCACCATAAAGCGCGACGTTGCCAATGATCATGTTGTCTTTGGATGCAAAGGTTGAAGCTTTCGGCGGATAGATAATCAGCTTGCCGCCGCTCAGACCTTTACCGAAGTAATCGTTCGCATCGCCTTCGAGTTCGAGCGTCATGCCCTTTGGCGTGAACGCACCAAAGCTCTGACCCGCGCTGCCGTTGAATTTCAACTGCACAGTATCTTCCGGCAATCCATTCGGCCCATGCTTCTTCGTGATCTCGCTGCCGGTGATCGTGCCGACAACGCGATGCACGTTTTTGATCGAGAGTTCGGCTTTCACCTTCTCGCCGCGTTCAATCGCGGGTTTGCAGATGTCGAGCAGCTTCGTCACGTCGAGTGACTTGTCGAGGCCATGATCTTGATCCATCTGACGGAAGCGTCCGACTTCGGGGCCAACATCGGGCTGATGCAGAATCGGCGTGATGTCCAAACCGTTCGCTTTCCAATGCTCGATGGCTTTCCACGGAATCAATTTGTCCGTGCGACCAACCATGTCTTCGAGTTTGCGGAAGCCGAGCTTGGCCATGATCTCGCGGAGTTCCATCGCGATGAAGCGCATGAAATTCACGACGTGCGCCGGGTCGCCGGTGAAGCGAGCGCGCAGTTTCGGATCTTGCGTCGCAACGCCGACGGGGCAGGTGTTCAGGTGACACACGCGCATCACGATGCAACCCAGCACCACGAGCGGAGCCGTCGCGAAACCAAATTCTTCCGCGCCAAGCAACGCAGCAATCGCCACGTCACGACCGGTCTTCAACTGACCATCCGTCTCGACGTAGATGCGGCTGCGGAGATTGTTCAACACAAGCGTCTGGTGCGTTTCAGCCAGGCCGAGTTCCCACGGCAGGCCCGCGTGCTTGATCGAAGTCTGCGGCGATGCACCCGTGCCGCCGTCGTAACCGGAGATGAGCACGACATCCGAGTGCGCCTTCGCTACGCCCGCCGCGATGGTGCCCACGCCGACTTCGGCCACGAGCTACACGCTGACACGCGCATGGATGTTCGAGTTCTTCAGGTCGAGAATCAGCTCGGCCAAGTCTTCGATGGAATAAATGTCGTGATGCGGCGGCGGCGAGATGAGACCCACGCCGGGCGTCGAGTTACGCGTCTTGGCGATGGACGGATTCACCTTGAGGCCGGGCAACTGTCCGCCTTCGCCGGGCTTCGCGCCTTGCGCCATCTTGATCTGAAGCTCCTTCGCG
>JAYUAV010000048.1:0-6229 GCA_043741175.1 Verrucomicrobiota bacterium | reverse complement strand
GCGTTACGCAAAATTGAAGGGCTGATTTTTTAACCGCTAATCCGCGCTGCTCTACGCTGATGAAACAGGGCAGGGCGGGGTCTTCTTCCGATTGTTGGCGGTGAGCGAAGATGAGCGGGTCAAGTTCGGAAAGATTTCGTGTCCATCTGTATTCAACCGTGGTAACAATTTTCTTATGAACAATTCAATGTCACGTCGCTCGGCCATTGCCAAGGTTGCTGCTGGTGCTGCAGCCGTTGCTGTTGCTGCCAAATTTTCACCCGCGTCCGCTGCCGAATCCGCCGCGCCCGCCAAACTCAAAGGCCGCATCAATCACAGCGCGTGCAAGTGGTGTTACAGCAAAATCCAACTCGACGATTTCTGCAAGGGGGGCAAAGAGATCGGACTGGTCGGCGTTGACCTTCTGAGTCCGAACGAATTTGAGACGGTGAAGAAGCACGGCCTTGTTTGTTCGATGGTCAGCAATCCCACGATTGATGGTTTAGGCGGCATCAATAAGGCGTTCAACCGCGTCGAACATCACGACAAACTGGTTCAAGCCTATGAAGGCCACATCAAGGCCACTGCCGATGCTGGCTTCCAGCGTCTTATTTGTTTCTCTGGTAATCGCGCCGGTCTTGATGACCAGAAAGGCTTGGAGAATTGTGTCATCGGATTGAAACGTCTCATGTCGTTCGCCGAGCAGCACAAGGTCACGATCTGCATGGAATTGCTGAACAGCAAACGCAACCACAAGGATTATCAGTGCGACCATACCGCGTGGGGCGTGGAACTCGTCAAGCGCATCGGCTCGGAGCGGTTCAAGTTGCTCTACGACATTTACCACATGCAAATCATGGACGGTGATGTCTGCGACACGATCAAAGAGAACTATCAATACTTCGATCACTACCACACTGGCGGCGTGCCGGGGCGCGCGGAGATTGATGACTCGCAGGAGTTGAACTACCCGCGCATCATGCAGGCGATTCTCGATACGGGCTTCAAAGGCTACGTCGCGCAGGAATTTGTCCCCAAGCGTTCAGACGTGATGGCTTCGCTCAAGCAAGGCGTGCAAATCTGCGACGTATAGTTCTATCTCGTAGCAGCCGACGTGAGTCGGCTCAATTCAAAGCTGAATTCACGTCAGTAAAGGTACGTCGGAAAAAGTCTGAGCCTCGTTACCTCGTCTCCTACAAGAAATATTCCGTGTCCATCCGTGTCCATCCGTGGTTAAATCTTTCCGCCGCATGAAAGTGTTTCCACAACCGCTTGACTTAAAAAAAGTCAAAGTCTATCCGCTCGCGCAGCGGCGCAGCTTGAGCGCGATTGAGAAGATGTTGGTTGATCCCGCCAGACCTGCGCCAACTTGTCCTCCAGAAATGCTCGCGCAAATCCGCGCCTGCGCCGCCAACATCAAATCCGCACGCGAACGCGGTTCCAGCGTGATGCTTCTCTACGGCGCGCATCTCGTGAAGAACGGTTTGTTGTCCGTGGTGAACGCACTCATCGAACACGGCTGGATCACGCATCTCGCCACGAACGGCGCGGGGACGATCCACGATTGGGAACTCGCGTTCCAAGGTCGCACCGAGGAAAGCGTCCGTGAGAACGTCGCCACCGGCACGTTCGGCACTTGGGATGAAACCGGGCGTAATATCCATCTCGCGCTGCTGGACGGTGCGTTGCGCGAGGAAGGCTATGGTCGCAGCCTCGGCAGATTCATTGCTGAAGACGGCGTGACGCTCCCAACGACTATTGAACTCGAAAAACTTTTACGCGAGCAGCCCGCGCATCCGCTCGCTCCCGCCCGTGCTGAATTACTTCAGGCGATGCTCATTTACAAACTTCCTGCCGGTCGTATCACGGTGAATCATCCGCACGCGCAAAGTTCCATTCTCGCAACAGCATTCCGACACAATGTCCCGCTCACAGTTCACCCCGGCATCGGCTACGACATCATCTCAAATCATCCAATGTTCAACGGCGCGGCGATTGGTCGTGCGGCGCAGATGGATTTTGCGTTGTTTGGTCGCGCAGTGGAGGGGCTTGATGGCGGTGTGGTGATGAGCGTTGGGTCGGCCATCATGGGACCGCAAGTGTTCGAGAAGAGCATCAGTTGCGTCAACAACCTCCGCCTGCAAGCCGGACGCAAGGTTGTGAGCGGTCACTCGATTCACGTTGTGGACATTCAGGATGGCGGCAATTGGGATTGGACACGCGGCGAACCGCCGAAGAGCAATCCCGCTTACTACCTCCGCTTCTGCAAAAGTTTCGCGCGCATGGGTGGCACGATGCACTACGCACAATGTGACAACGGCGTATTCCTCCAGAATCTTTTGAGCAACCTCGCTTCACACTCGTAACCCTTCCGCGTGAAATTGCCCCAGCCCACAAGCATTGCGTCGGAGGAAACTGCGCTTGTTCGTCTGTTGAAACATCCGCTCGTTGCCGCTGCAATTCTGGCATTGGTGACGGTTCTCGCCTACTGGCCGGTGGTTCACGCGGGCTTTATCAATTACGACGACACCGACTACGTGACCGAGAATGCGCGCGTTCAAACAGGACTGACTTGGAAAGGAGTTGTCTGGGCGTTCACGACGAATCACGCGAGCAACTGGCATCCGCTGACGTGGATAACGCACATGCTGGATGTGGAATGGTTCGGTAAAGGAGCCGCCGGACCGCATTGCGTGAATCTGACGTTGCACATCGCTAACACGGTGTTGTTGTTTCTGTTCATGACGCGGATCACGAAAGCACGATGGAGAAGTTTTCTCGTGGCTGGACTGTTTGCCCTGCACCCGACGCATGTTGAATCCGTCGCATGGGTGTCGGAACGCAAAGACGTGTTGAGCGCGCTGTTCTTCATGCTCACCTTGCTGGCTTACGAAAAATACACGAGGGCGGTCAGAGTAAAACCAGTAGATGAACCGCAATCGTCTGGTCGCCTCTGGTACTTCGTAACGCTACTTGTCTTCGCGCTGGGATTGATGAGCAAGCCGATGCTCGTGACGTTACCGTGCTTGATGCTGCTGCTGGATTGGTGGCCGCTGAATCGGTTCTGGAGCGAAGAATTTAAGTTGCAAGTCAGGGCGATGCCTCGACTGGTGTGGGAAAAAATGCCCTTCTTCGTGTTGAGCGGAATCTCATGCGCGTTGACGACGTGGGCGCAGCAAAAGGCGATACAACCATTGGAACATCTTGGTTTGTCCGACAGAGCGGCTAACGCACTCGTGGCCTACGAGCAGTATCTGGGGAAAATGATTTGGCCGACGAAACTCGCACTGCCTTACTTGCATCCAGGACAATGGCCGGAGGGCCACGTCTGGTTCTCGGCTGTGTTGGTCGGGATGGGTTGCGCGCTGGCGATGCTGATGGCTCGGAAGCGTTCTTACATTTTCATCGGATGGTTTTGGTATCTGGGCATGATGGTTCCCGTGATCGGCATTGTGCAGGTGGGAGTGCAAGCGATGGCAGATCGTTACACGTATCTGCCGTTGATCGGTGCGTTCATCGTTCTAGTATGGGGTTTGGCGGAAGCCTGTTCACATTGGAAACTGGCTAAATGCGGAGGACATGCAATCGCTGTGGCATCACTCGCAGCATGTGGAGTATTGACGCACGAACAGGCAATGCTTTGGCACGACAGTGCAACTCTTTTCAAACATTCCGCTGCGGTGACAGAAGACAACTTTGTAGCACTGGGCAATGTGGGCGGCATGTTGTTTGAAAGCGGCCGGCTCGAAGAGGCGATGGATTACTACCAGCAGTCGCACTCTACTAATCCGCGCTATCCGGAAGCGGTGAACAGCATCGGTGCAATCCTAGCATCGCGCGGTGATGTCACCGCGATAGACTGGTTTCGCAAGACGCTCGACTTGCAACCGAATCATCCCGATGCGCTGTTCAACATAGGAAACGCGCTCGCTAAGAGTGGAAACTCCGCAGAAGCTGCGCGGTTTTATCAGTCGGCACTGGATGCGCGACCGGACAACTTCGAGGCGAGAAACAATCTTGGAAATAATTTGATCAAGATGGGAAAGATTGACGATGCGGTCCGCCAGTATCGTCTGGCGTTGGATTACAATCCTGATGCCGCGATCATTCACAAGAATCTGGGAGAGGCGCTCGCTGCGGCTGGCAAACTGGACGAAGCGGTGTTGCATTATCGCGCTGCACTACTCAAGACCAACGATGCAGGGGTAAACTACTCGCTAGGAATGACGCTGGCCGTTCAAGGTCATTGGGCGGAGGCGACGCGACACTACGAAGCGTGCGTGCTGTTGTGGCCGACTCATGCCGAGGCGCGCTACAACCTCGGTTACGCATTCCAGATGCAGCGGCAGTGGGATCGGGCGGTTCAGCATTTGCGCGAAGCTGTGCGACTCAAGCCTGACTTTGCCATCGCGCATTTCAATCTCGGTTGCGTGTTGGTGGAGCAGGGGCAGCGCGATGAAGCGTTGCAACATTTGCGCGAGGCGTTACGGCTCAAGCCGGATTATGCCGAGGCTAGAAAAAAGTTGGAGTCACTTTCAGATGGAGTGAAGTAACTACGGCTTCAACGCGCTGGCGCGTTCAACGTTGTTGGCGGAATCTGTGGATCTACGACGCAGACAATGACTCGATCTGGAGGGATGTCACCGAGAGCAAACGGCAGAAATCCCCAGTGTCCCTGAAACCAAAACCGCCCGCCGCCGTTCGCATGTTTGCGATACGTTTCTTCCGCGCTTGCGCGCGTTGCCTTGGCAAACGAAAAATCCGCGCGCGTGACCATAACCAGCAAGCATCAAGTAGCGAGATCGCTGCTGGTCTTCGGAAAGTATATTTGGAGGAGTTACAGAAACCTCTGCATCACACGCCACGCAAACAAAAAAGCCGGAGACGAATCGTCTCCGGCTTGAAAGCGTGACTGCGGGAATTATTTGCGATTGCGGCGAGCGATGATTAAGCCTAAAGCGGCCAGACCACCGAGAGCAGCCACCGTGGGTTCAGGGGCTGACACAGCGTTGAAGCCCACTGCAAAATCATCCACAGCAAATCCGTGGTCACTCCCTGAGTCATCAACGTCCTTCCATCGCAAGAAAATCTCTTCACCGGGATTCAAGCTGACGCCAGTAAGGACAACACCAGAGAATACCGTCCGATTGGCTGCCAAGTTACCATCAAGAGCGGCGGCCGTTGCGGTATTGTTAACTGAAAGAAAATTCAAAGACGAAAAGGAGTTCCAACCATTGACACCGTTAGCCACAGTGTCAATCGGGCTGGCGAACACTACTCCGGCCACCTTGTAACTAAATTCTAACGTGTGAACATTTGTGTTACCACCGTTGCGCCACTGCTCGCCCGTATAGGAAATCGTCACGGTATCCACAGCGGAGGCAGTATCATTTGCGATGCGCAGCCCGAAAGAGTTTGTCTTCGGAGTGCCAGAGGCGAGTGAACCCAAGCCACGATCAGTGACTGGATTGACGCCAGCCACTCCGTAGCTGTAAAGCAAACCGCTGGTAGCCGTGCCAGCATCAACGCGATATGAAGTATAGGCATAAGGGCCAAGCGCAGTAGTAGTGCCGCCAGTGAAGGCTCTAGAAGCATACCAACCCGGCAATGTCGTATTGTCCGTCCATGTGGGATTGGTATTAATTGGCGCATTCGATAAACTGTCAAAATTTTGACTATAGGTGAGGCCACCACTCAGTAGGATTTGTGAGTTGCCTGTCAGCACTGAAAGAGAACAGGCGGCGATTGCGAGCAATACTTTTTTCATAAAGAGTTACGGGTTACTTCGATTCTTGATTCGGTTTTACACTAGCAGGGTGAAATTGCCTGTCAATGGATTTGTCCCTCCGGTGATTGATATATTTTGCACAACACTATCGCAATTATGCACCGCAGTTTTCAACGAGTTTGGGTCGTCGGGTCAAATTCCTCTGACGCTTCCGTTACTTACCCGTCATGGCAAGCACGCCAATTGTGAGGCTCGTTCAAAACTGTAGGCGACGAGGTAATGAGTCGTCTCCGGGCGGCACTCCTTACGTCGTGCCCTACAAGTTTTCAAAGAACCGGGTGTGACTGAAAGTGCCGCGCAGTATTTGGAGTGCGGAGACGTGTCTCCGCTTTCGTTGCCTGAGCGACTTGTCGCTCAGGCAGGGCCGCGCAGAGCGGCTCGACGAACTGACCCAGCGTCACCGCAATTGTAGGAGCGTTTTGTCTGTGCGACGCACCGCTGGACGCGGTGCTGCCGGGACGA
>JAYUAV010000047.1:0-10066 GCA_043741175.1 Verrucomicrobiota bacterium | reverse complement strand
TTCGCGCACGCGACCAAGTGTCGTGTCTGTTCCCGCGCGGCTGACTTTGATCTCCAAAACTCCGGTGAGGTTCAGCGTTCCTGCGAAAACTTCATCGCCAGATTTTTTATCAACAGGGAGGGATTCACCGGTAATCGTCGCCTGATTGAATGACCCGTGGCCGTTCAGAATGACACCGTCCGCTGCGACATTGTCGCCGGGGCGGATGCGGATGATGTCGCCGATGGCGAGCTGACTGGCGGGAACTTCTTCCTCGGACTTGTCGGCTTTTATGCGCCGCGCCTTGGTAGGCGTAAGCTTGATGAGCGACTCGATGGAATTGCGCGCGCCTTCAGCCGTGCGGGTTTCGATGAGTTCGCCGAGCAACATGAAGAACGCGACGACGCCCGCAGTCTTGTAATCGCCTGAAGCAAACGCCGCGAGCACCGCGATGGCGACGAGCTCGTTGATGCTGAGTTTGCCGAGCTTCAGATCCTTGATGGCCGTGGCCATGATGGGATAGCCGAGGATGATCGCGCCGATCATCGCGCTCGCACCAGCCACGACATGCGACGCATCGAAGACCCAATCCACGACGAAGGCGTTGATGACGAACACGAGGCCGAACAGCATCCAGCCGAGGCCGACGTTGCTGTGCGAGTGGTCGTGACCGCAGCCGGTGCCGTGTTCGTGGTCGTGATCGCTCAGGAGTGATGTGACTTGCATGGCTGTTGATTCGTTAAATTGTTACTGGCTGATGCGGCTCACGCAGATCAGCGTTTGGTTTCGTTTGAACCTTGTTTGATCGGTTCGCGATTCAAATTCAGGCGCAGCTCGATGGGCTTTCCGTCGGCTGACGTGGGCAGGTACATCTTGTAATCCACCCCGGCGATGGCTGTGCCCAACGTCTTCACGAGATGTTGCTGGAGGAACAGATCGGGATTCCGGCGATAGCTCGCGAGGTTGTCAGTGAAGATGGAGGCGTCGCCCTTGATCTTCGCGACCATCGCGTTGCGTTCGGCTTGAGCAGTGTTGATGCGGGCCACGGCGTTGCCTTCCGCTTCGTTCATTTTTTTGTCGCGATAGCTTCGGGCTTCGGTCAGAGCAGTGCCGCGTTTTTGTCCGGCGTCGGTCACAGCCTGGAACGCCATGTCCAATTGACGCGGCTGGCGGGTTTCGACGATGCATTGATCCACGATGATGCCGAGTTTCTGATCGATTACGAGCTGAACGACACGGCGCGTGACGGCGTCTTGAAACGCGATCTTGTCCAGCAACACGTCATCCACGCGACTTAGTGCTGCGGCGTGGACGAGGGCGTTGTCGAGAACGTTGAGGACGGCGTTCGAGATGCCGGTCAGGCCAAACGACTGTTGCCCACCTTCGCCTGCGAAGTCGAACACGCAACGGCGCGGGTCATCAATGTGATAACGCAACGTGGCCTTCGCATGGATGATGTTTCCGTCGGCAGTGAGCGTGTAGCCATCAATCGCAGGATTCAGCGTCGGGCCGGCATAGGGAAGTTCACCCTTGGCTTCCTGCACGGTGGTCTGCAAAAACCACTGCGTGCGCGAGCGGACTTCCTGAACTTCCGTGATCGGAATCTTGATGACCTCGTTGATCGGGTAGGGGAACGACCAGTGCGCGCCCGAACCGAGCAGCATTTTTTCACCTTCGCCCACGGGTTTGCCGAACTGGAGGACGATGGCTTTCTCCTGCGGACCGACGGTGAAAATCCCAGAGAAGAGGAACATGATGAACAACCCGGCCATCACGAATTTGACGATGCCAAAGCTGCTCTTCAACGCGTCGGCCAACGCTTGCGCGCCGCTGTCCATGGGCGTTGGCTGCTGCGGTGATTGATCTTCGGGCTTCATACGATCACTTGGCGAGCTTGTTGGTGAACGAACCGGTCAACAGGTTGAACGGTGATGTGCGTGAATCAAAAATGAGGATGGAGCGTTCCTTCAGTGTGGTTTCCAACGCCTCGGATTCCAGCAACACGCGGGCGAGATCAGGATTCTGCTCGAACACCGGCAGGAACGACGCGGCGACGGCATCGCCTTCGCCCTTGATGCGGCGGGCTTCGCCTTCAGCCATGGAGATTTTCTGGGCGGCTTCGCGGTCGGCGGAGGATTTGATCTTCTGTGCTTCAGCCAGACCTTCGGACTCGAGCCTGTCGGCAAGTTTCTTGCGGTCGGCGGTCATGCGTTCAAAGACTGCCTGCGTCACACTCTCAGGCAGGCCGATTTTTTTGATTCCGAGATAGACAATTCTGATGCCGGAATTGTTGGCGGCGATTTTTTCCTGAAGGATGGCTTTGATCTCGTTTTCGATGGCGTCGAACTTGAGGCTCTTCGGGTCAGCGTTCACGAAATCCGAGAGCGGATGTTTGCCGACGATAGCGGCCTTGGCCTGTGTGACGACTTCCTTGAGGTTTCGTTCGGCCTCGATCACTGAGCCACCTTTGAATTTTGGAAAGAACGCCGCCGCATCGCTGATGCGCCAGCCGACATAAACCGTGGTGAGCAAGTTGTTGTTGTCCGCCGTGAGCGTCTCGGTGAACGGGTCTTCGAGGCTCTGGATGCGTTGATCGAGTTTATAGACGCTCTCAATGCCGGGCGGCAACCGGAAGAACGCGCCAGGCTCAGTTTGTGTCCGCACCGGTCTGCCGAAGCGCGTGACGACGGCCACTTCAGACTGGCGGACTTGGAATACGAACAGGATCAACACAAAGATCGCGGCCAGCAGTGCGCTGACGACGACGGTGAGTAGATTTTTTTTCATGCGATGTTGGATAAAAATTAAAACTTAGTTCGGCTTGTTGATGGCCTCGGCCTGCTGACGGATGAAATCGTCTGTGGCGTTGTGTTGCAGGTCGAACGTGATGACGTGGTCGGTGTTGGTGGAGACAAGAATGTATTTGCGCGCATTAGCCACGGCGCGCGGGAACGTCTGCGCGTAGAGTCGCTGCACATAGACAGACGGCGCGGCTTTGAAAGCCGGAATCTGGTTGGTGAACGCAGCCGCACGGGCGGATGCGGTGAGTTCGAGCTTGATGCGCGCGGCTTCCGCGAGGTTTGTGACGGAGAGAGCCTGCGCGCCTGCGAGGTTGTTCATGCGGATGGCTTCGCCCTCGGCGCCGATCATCATGGCCTGACGCCGCTGGGCTGCGGCGACAACTTTCTCGTACTCGCCAGCAACCTTCACCGGCGGATGCAAATCTTGCAGGCCAACAAAGAGGATTCGTGCGCCAAGTTTTTGAGCGTTAGCCGCTTCCTGAATATGTTTCTCCAATGCCTGCGCGGATTCCAGACGGCTATGAGACATGATCTCGTTGATGTCTGCGCTGACTAGGAAGCGGACTACTTCGCGCGTGGCGATCTGCTGTAAAAGTTCCTCGCCGTTTTCGTGGTTATAGACCCAATCTACGAGGTTCGTGATCTGGAACTGAACCGGGATGCTCACCGTGATGAGGCTGACGGGCGGAGATTTTTTTGTCGCGGCAGCGGCAACATCGGCTTCGGCGGAAGATTGCTCGCGGTTTGCCACGAGGAAATTGTCTTCCTTGTTATGTGCCACAGTCCAGAGGACGAGCCGCTCTTCATGTTCTTCTTTTTCGGGCGTGAACCCGACACTAAGCGTCTGAATCTGCTCGGTGCGATAGCGATAAATCTTGTCCACGGGCCACGGCAGTTTGAAGTGCGCGCCGGGATTCAGCACTTCGCTTTTGGCAACGGGTTTGCCGAAACGTTCGAGCAACGCTTGTTCACCGGGTTCGATGAAGACGACGCAGGTAGAGAGGATCAGCAGGGCGAATTGCAGGATCAGCACCTGCAAGATGCGTTCCTTCATCATGCGGAAGAACCACGTCTCCGAAACCTTGAAGCCGAATTGATAATCCAACGTCTGCGCCGCTGTGGCGACGAGACCTTCGGGTTGAGCGAGCAGCCCGATGAAGCGCGAATCGTAGAGAGGCCGCGTAACCTTGCCTTTGAGACGCGGGCGATAGAGTTCAAAGATGAGAGTGATCAGGGTTTCCAATGCAACCAAACCGAGGACGACGCTAAAAAATTTGGCGAGATAGAGATCAGCTTTCGCGAAATCCACCTTGTCACCAACCATCGCTGCCGCACAGAGGATTGAAAGATACGAGCCTAGCAGGACGAAGTTCGACGCCGCACGCAGCAGTCGGTTGTTCTCCACGCGAGAGATCGTGACCATGAACCGTCCCACCATGAACAAGATCAGCGCCATCCCGGCGAACAATCCCGTCGCGATCATCATCCGATCTGCTGGGATGCCCGTGAAATCAACCTTACCCAATCCGCGCCACAGCAAAACTGCGCCAACAATTTCCACGATCAACATCACCACCATGAAGCCGGTGACGAAATATTTCTCGAACTGCTCGCGCGAACTACGAGCAGGGAAGAATGCAGTTTCCTTGTCGTCGAACAGCGTGGAACTGGTCTTGGTGCGGGCGAGTTCCTCGATCTCCATCTTCTCGGCGGCTTCGCGCTCTTCGAGCCGCATCTGAAACCAGCTCACGAACGCCACGAGCGTTCCCAATCCGAAGAAGACCGACGCCACGAGCGCGGCGAGCGAGTTGGCCAACTGACCCACGGCAAACACTGCGCAGCCGAAAGCCAGCAGCACCAAGAAGTTCACCAAACCTTTGTTTTTTGCGTTTTGATCCACAGGTAGAGAAATTAAAATTAGGAATTAAAAATTCAAAATGGGGGGAATGCGTCGCGTGCGCCGGAGGTCTCGGCGTTTTTGATTTTTAATTTTGAATTATTCATTGGTTCAACTGAGTTCCCGTTCCTCAAACAGCACCACCGCCGCTGCCAACGTCGCGCCGATGTAGCAGGCCGCATAAACAAACGCCTTGCCCACATAACCCCAGTGGAACGTGCTGCGCCCGGAATCCAGCGCGTCAGCGAGCCAAAAGTTTTGCCAGTTCGGGATCACAGTGTAAAGAACCGTCCCCCACCATGAGCCGTGGTCCGCTGGCCTGCCGAACAAGTAATCCGACATCAACCCTACGAGAAAGAAAGCCGAGCAGATCGCCAAAGTCGCAATCACATCCAGCCGCGTGGAACACGCCAGCGCAATCGCCGCCAGTATCCACAGCGCGAACAAAATCAGCACCGCTGCCGGAATCATCCGCCAGTCCACATACGAAGCCGTGCCCATGCTTTGTTGTTGTTTGGTGAAGGCGAATATGATGATCGCCGCGAACGTGACCATGATTGTCAGCGCAAACACCGCATCGCTCGCGAAGGGGCGACGCAGGAAAAAGTTGCTGAACCCCGCCAGCAAGTAGGCCGCAACCACGCCGCCGCCAAAGATGAACACCGCAGGCAGATCAGTTTCCCCGTACGCGTCGAATGTCATCCGCCCCGCCACGAGTGCGGCCACGGTGTTGATATAGGTCACCAACGTCAGTGCCCCGATGATTCCGAAGTATTTTGCCAGAACAAACTGCGCTCGTCCGATGGGTTTGGAAAGCACGGCGAGTGCTGTGCCGGAACGGATCTCACGCGCGAGCGAAGCCGACGCGCTCAACACCGCGCTGAATAATCCCGCCAACAACGTCACCGCCAGCACGGAGTTCTTCACCAGCTTGGGTTCGTCGCCAAACGCAAAGTAAAACGGCGTGGCCAGAAAAATTTCAAACAAGCACGAACCTGTGGCGAGCAGCAGGAAAACCGGCTGTCGCACAAGCTCCATGAAAGCATTCGTGGCTATGGTGATGAATTGTCGCATCGGTTGGTCTCCGGGACGGATTCTGTCGTGTAGATTAGAAACCGAAGCTGCGCTTGTAAATTAGTTTATCCGCCACGAACGGCTTGGCTCAGGTAATCGTGAACAGAGAAACAATCAAAAACCGCTGACAGATTTGGGTTTTGTCAACGCAAGAGACTTGGAAGGCGCAAGGGGTGTGCGTCTCGCCGCACAGTTGGAGACGCTTCGCTGTTTTCGGTGTTGCCACGAATCTGGAGCGCGCGGGTTATGCAGTTGAGAATGGGTAGCACACGCGTCTCGCGTCCCGCCGTAGGCTTCGTCTCACTATGTTGTCCCCACTGTTGGGTGAAGCAGATTTGTGTCACTCAGTTCGCGGCGCGACGATGCAAACCACACGCCGGAGGCGTATGCTCTCCATTTCCGTCTGCATCGTCCCGGCTCAGACGTTTTCCGTGGAGCGCGAACCACTCTCGCCATCCGAAGCCACCTCGCCCGCCACACGACTCACCCGCAATCCAGTTTTTGCCTTCGCATCATGGAATGACAGGATGCCGCGCTGTGCAGTGACGCCTGCGTAGGGGTCGTTCGTCGTCAGGATGTTTCCGTCCACGTCTAGGAAGTCGCACAACTCCGCCAGATGCGCCGCCGCGCTGATCAACACACTGGTTTCAATCATGCAACCGATCATCGTCTTCAAGCCCGCGTCACGCGCGGCTTTCAACGCGGCATAGCCCGCGCTCACGCCGCCGGTCTTGACCAACTTCACGTTCACGCCGTGAAAACATTCCGCGCAATGTGCGAGGTCGGCGGCGGTGTGATACGACTCGTCTGCGAGCAACGGCAGCGGCGAACGTTCCTTCAACCACACGAGATCACGCACGGGCGTCGTCTGCGGCATGGGTTGTTCGATGAACTGAATGTGGCCATCTGAGGCGAGCCATTCAATGCGTTCGAGTGCTTCTTCTTTTGTCTTCCAACCTTCATTTGCGTCCACTCGCACGGCTTTTGTAGGGGCAGCACGGCGGAGTGCGGCCATGATTGCGTGATCGTTCGACACGCCTACTTTGAGTTTCAACACCGGGTATTGCGCCGCTTCCAAAACTTTCTTGTGAATGATCTCCGGCGTATCAATGCCGATGCTGAACGAAGTGACGTGATGATTCTCGCGGAAGCCGAGGCCAAAATAATCGTACACCGGTTTGCCCGCGAGTTTCGCGGCGGCGTCCACGAGCGCGATATTCAACGCACACTTCGCGGCCATGTCGCCGGTTGAAACTGAAGCGAGGTAATTCATGCCGCCAGTCACATCCGCGAAGGAGAGGCGTTTTGGATCGAGCCGCTTGAAAAAGTCTTCGACGGTGGAGGGGTTCTCGTGGTAGCGGCGGATGGGCGCGGCTTCGCCGATGCCTGTCGTCCCATCCGCGTCGGTGAGTTGCACCATCACGACTTCAAAAACATCCGTGCTGCCGCGAGCGATAGTCCAAGTGTTCGCCAGTTTCAATTGTTCCCGCCAGAATCTGAGCTTCATCACCAGAACAAAACCGGAATTTGCCACTCAACGCAACACCCGTGTGCGACACAAAAATGCGACGGGTGCATCTCAGTTTTTAGGGCGCAGGGGAGGTTCTTTCATTAACACCCGGATTCATCCGGGTGTTATGTGGGCGAAGAAGACGAGAACGGTTTTAACCGTTTTCGGGTCGTGATGAAGTCCACGGCTCGGCTAAACCGTTGAAACGGTTATGGCTCGCTGTCACCTCACACCGGGCTGAAGCCCGGTGTTAATGAGAGTCCCAAAAATTGTGATGCGCCGAATGCGCCGCGATCTGTCACCCACCTAAAAATCTTTTCCGGTTTCGCCCGGCCAAGCCCAGTGGATTCCACCGGACAAAACTGCGGGTAGCACTTTGTGGAGTTAAATCCTCAGTGCAGCAGAGTTAAATGGCTGGTGATGGAGAGTTGGTGCGCGCGAGTCTGTGGTTTCGCAGCAGCATCACCCCGACTGAGAGAAAAGGAATGAATCAAATTATGAAACGACTATTTCAAACTTCGGTTGGCATCGTGGTGGGAATCACACTGTCGGCGGGCGGACTTACGGCGAACGCCGCAGGCTTCAGCGAGGACTTTGAAAGCGGCCTAGGTCAATGGACTGGCAAATACGGCGGAAGTCACAGCGGCATCATCGTCGCTGACCCGCTGTCTTCTGGCCACGGCAGCGTGCTGACGTTTTCCGATGTCACCTATGGCGGCGATATCTTTACAGTCGATCCGATTTTGTTTTCCGGCTCAACAGTGGTCCGCTTTGATTACCTTGGGCTTACAACCCCGTGCGATACGGCGGACGACTCAGGCGGTTTTCTGGGCACGACACTCACCCTTAATCCAGTCAATGAAGGCGAGGATCATATTTGGTACGCGGCCACCCGAAACAATTATCCAGGGCTGGCGGTCTTGCTCGCAGACGATGGAGCATGGCATCGCTATCAAATTTGCATCGAAGGGGAATCCTTCGGCTCATTCCGGCTGATGATGGAGGACTTCATTTTTTCCGGTGGCGGTCCTGGCGATGTCTATTTCGACAATATTTCTGTGATCTCTCTCTCGAACCCCGTGCCGGAACCTACGGCGGCAAGTCTGGCAATCATCGGTGTTCTAGCCGCTGCTCTGCGTCGCCGGCAATGTTCCAGATGATTTGAGCCTCGCTGCTCCGATGAATCATGGTCGCCCCGGCAGTTCCTTCTTATCTGTGTCCATCTATGCCCATCCGTGGTTAAAATTCTCCCGCCCGTTCGTTTGACTCATCTGCCTGCGGTTTGCTACCGTGCGCGTTCCTAAAACCGCATGGAATACAAAGACACACTCAATCTCCCGCGCACGGACTTCGCGATGAAGGCCGATCTCGTCACGCGTGAACCCGAACGCCTCAAGAAGTGGGAGGCAGCAAATCTTTACTCCAAGATTCAAGCCTCGCGCGCCAATGCGGAGAAATTTGTCCTGCACGACGGACCGCCGTTCGCCAACGGCGATGTCCACATCGGCACCGCGCTGAACAAGATTCTCAAAGACATCATCATCAAGTATCAAACCTTGCGCGGCAAAAATGCGCCCTACATTCCGGGCTGGGATTGTCACGGGTTGCCGATTGAGTTCAAGGTTTCGCAGGAGATGCGCAAAGCGGGTGACACGAGCGCCGACGCCGTCACGATCCGCAAAGCCTGCGATGCTTACGCGCGCAAATACATTGATCTCCAGCGCACACAATTCAAACGCCTCGGCGTACTCGGTGATTGGGAGAATCCTTACCTCACGCTGAACAAGGAATACGAAGCCGACGAACTGCGCCTGTTCGCAGACATCGTGGAGAAGGGTTTCGTCTATCGCGGCAAGAAGCCGGTGTATTGGAGCATCCCGTGTCGCACCGCGCTCGCGGAAGCCGAAGTAGAATACGCTGATCACGTCAGTCAAAGCGTGTTCGTGAAATTCCCTGTCGTCGGTCGGCCCGGCGTGAACATCGTCATCTGGACGACGACTCCTTGGACGCTGCCAGCGAACTTGGCCGTGGCCTACAACTCCACGTTCAGCTATTCGCTCGTGCAAGTCGGCGAGGAACAATTCATTGTTTCCGCGATGTTGCTCTCCGTCGTGGCCGAGAAGTGCGGCTGGCAGGATTACCAGATCGTACGCAGTCTCGACGGCGAGCATCTCAAGTCGCTCGAATACCAGCATCCGTTCTGCAATCGTACCGGGAAACTTTTCTCCGGCGACAACTTCGTCACCAACGACACCGGCAGCGGCTTCGTCCACATCGCACCCGGTCACGGTTTGGACGACTACAACATCGGTCGCCAAAACGGGCTGCCGATCTATTCGCCCGTCAACGATGATGGCGCGCTCGCGCACACGAACGAGTTGCCCGTCGAGCAACAGATGCCTGCCGAACTGCTTGGCAAATCCATTTTGGAAAAACACGGCAAGAGCGACGCCAACGAAGCCGTGCTGCATGAATTGCGCGTCTGCAAGGCGCTGCTGCATCAGGAGAATTATCATCACAGCTATCCGCACTGCTGGCGGAGCAAGACGCCCGTCATCTTCCGCGCGATGGATCAGTGGTTCATCAAGATTGATTTGGAGTGCGGCGACATGTCGCCGCTTTCCGACGACGCGACATGTCGCGTCGAACAAAGCGCAGCCAAGTCTGCGCACTCCAAAACATTCCGTCAGCAAGCACTCGCCGAGATTGACCGCGTGAGTTGGATTCCCGATTGGGGCGTGAACCGCATCAAAGGCGCAGTGCAATCGCGGCCCGATTGGTGCATCAGCCGTCAGCGCACCTGGG
>JAYUAV010000046.1:0-2375 GCA_043741175.1 Verrucomicrobiota bacterium | reverse complement strand
CGTGGAAGCTATAGCATCTACAGACGGGGTGAGCCTGACGTTTTCCGTTAAAATTGCAAGAGCGAACTCAACAATTCTTTTCGAGCGATTCCGCCAACGAAATCACCATGCGAATCAACCTAGAACCCGAAGTTCAACCACGGATGGATGGACAGATGGACACGAATAGTAGGGCGCGTCGCTCCGTACTCGCCGTCGTCGCCTGATACGAAATGGTTAAGAAGTTTCCGAAGATGTGAGTGCGCTACCACGTTCGCGGCGGGCAGAGGACGCCCGCCCTACCTGGTGTGATTAAAGACAGGTGAAGGCATGGCCTTACTTTAGGAGCGCCGATCTTTGATCGGCTTTACGCTTGTGCCTGCTTGTAACGTTCGATGAACGCTGAAATATCGCGCGACTCGTTACTCGATTGATTCAAGCCGGTCAAAGATCGGCGCTCCGCTCCATCCGTGCCGCCATCTGGTTTGATTCCTCTTTGGCAACAGAACCCTCACCCGTTTGTAATCACACCCCGGTCGCGCTCCGCCGCAGGAATTGACTTCACTTTCACTTCAACTTGCCGCTGAATATCGCCCAACGGATGATTAATACTTGGCAACCATGAGCGTGACACCCAAACCCACAACGGCTGCGGGGGTGCGTCGCGTTTTGTTCGTGGACGATGACAAGCGATTCCTCGATACGGTGCGCGAGTTGATGAGCGTGTTGAGCGACGGACGCTGGGAGGTGCTGACGGCCGAGGGGGCGAGTCGGGCGTTCACGTTGTTGCAGGAGCAATCGGTGGACATGGCGGTGATTGATGTGCAGATGGGTGTGATGGACGGCATCCAGATGCTTTCCCTTCTCAATCGCGGTTATCCCAACGTGCAGAAAGTTGTCCTCACGGGTTTCGCCAATGAGAAATATCGCGCAGCTTGTCTGAGCAATGGCGCGGAACTGTATCTCGAAAAACCCACCGACCCCAACGGCTGGCAAAGTCTTTACGGCGTGCTCAACGAATTGGTGAAGCATCGCCCGGAGGAAGGTTTCCGTGGCGTGTTGCGGCGCGTGGGATTGCAGGATGTGCTTCAGATGGAATGTCTCTCCCGCAATTCCTCCGTGCTGGAAGTTTCCAACGCATCACTCGCGGGAAAAATTTTCATCGAGACTGGACAGATCGTTCACGCGCAGGTGGGCGACATCGCGGGTGAGGATGCGTTGAACGAACTGCTCGCGCTCTCCGGCGGACAATTCAATCTCAAGACGTTCACTGAGCCGACGGCGCGCACAATTTCTGGTCAGTGGGAATTCCTGTTAATGGAGGCGGCGCGCAAGTCGGATGAAGGCAAGATGGCGCGCGATGCTGCGGCTTCCACCGCTGCCACGCCTGATGAAGACGCGGCGAGAATCCTCGACTCCGAGCTTCCGAGCGCACTCACGTCGCCCAAATCCATCGCGTTCGCGCCCGCTTACGAACCCGTGCCAGTGTTGCCGTCCAGTGTCGCGTCGCGCCCGAAGGTGGATGAAATGCTGATCTGCTCGGCACAGGGCGAGGTGTTGTATGAATGGCAATCACTCAATCCCAACATGTGGGTGAGCTTCTTTGAATTTGTTTCCCAACGCGGGCCGCGCCTCTCGCAGACATTGCCTCTCGGAGAATTCAGCCGTGTTGAGATCGAGAGCGGCGGCGCGCGTGTGGTCGTGGCCATCACCAATCAGCAGGGCGTGATGGTGAAGACGCGGCGCGAAGCGTTGAACCAAGTCATCCGATGAGCAACGTCACAACTGAACGCATCACGCAATGGCTTCGCACCACGAAGGCTGCGAGCGGCACCATCGTGCGCGGCGTGAGGTTCGCGGATGAAACATTCGTGAGCGATGTGGACACAAAGGATTATCCCGCGCTCGCGCTCGAACAAGCGTGGCGAATTGTCTCGGATGCGTTTCAAGTTCTCTCCGCGCAAAAGCTGCCGCCCACGCGTTTGAGTTGGGTGTATGAAAAAGCTGTGTTGCACTGCGTGCGCCGTGGCGATGGCGCGATCTTGGGCGTGTTCGTCACCAAAAAAACTGCAGACGTGGACATGAATGGTTTGAACCGGATGCTCACCGAGTTTTTGCACATGACTGGAGAGTTGGGCGAGAAGCATTCGATCTGACTCAGACCTAGAAAAGGCAGTTCAACCACGGATGGACAAGATGGACACGGATACGGGTGTGACTGAAAGTGCCGCGCAGTATTTGGAGTGCGGAGACTTGTCTCTGCTTTCGTTGCCTGAGCGACTTGTCGCTCAGGCAGAGCCGCGCAGAGCGGCTCGACGAACTGACCCAGCGTCACCGCAATTGTAGGAGCGTTTTGTCTGTGCGACGCACCGCTGGACGCGGTGCTGCCGGGACGA
>JAYUAV010000045.1:0-13775 GCA_043741175.1 Verrucomicrobiota bacterium | reverse complement strand
TCGCTGAAGCAATCCATGAGATCACATCGCGGTGGGAGTTTATCATCACACTTGCAACCAGCGGTGTGAGCAGCAACAGCAGCGGCCAGCGACTAGCTATCCCCTGCCCGCTTTCACTACGCGCCAGATAGCTCAAACCAATGATGTATGCCGCCAATGCCAGCCCGTGCCAGATCACAGCGTCGTTCACTGCGCACATGGTGGCTGAAGCCGCGACGACGTAGAGCAGGAAACGACACGCCGCCATGAGCAAAGGCGCGAAGGCGGTTCGCTTGTGAACTGCGTCGTAAAGGATGATTGCACCGACTAGTAGCGGAGAAATGATCGCGGTGGATTTGCCAGTCAGCGACAGCAGCAACCAGCCAAGTAGTAACAGAGTTGATCCAATCCACCAAACAACGCGCACCGTGATCTGGCCGGAGGGAATCGGACGTTCCTTGCGGAACTGGCGATCAAACTTCGCGTCGAACGCATCGTTGAGAAACATGCCGCCGATGTAGAGCAACGTCGCGCCGATGCAGAGGATGTAAAAGTTGTTCCACGCTTGCCCGCCGTTGAGCAACCACGCCGCCAAGCAATTTGACCAGACTGTGGGCAGGTTTGAAACCCGGCCCAAGACAAGCAGCGTGCGGAGTTGGCGCATACAACTAGCGAACACAGTTTTTGCAGCCACGAAAAGGCACAAGAAGCACAAAAGGGATTGAGCATCTGGCGGCGTCACTTGAAAACAGCGACCGATTTGTGATACGAAAGATCAGATACCCATTCATGCTTGGTTCGGTTTTGTGCTTCTTGTGCCTTTTCGTGGCAATTCAATTCCGTTGTTTTGATGTTCACCTCAAGCCATAAGCTTTGAGTTGCCGCAACGTCCAGTCGTATTCAGCTACGAGCTGATCCACCACATCAAGACTACGCAGCGGTTCGGGCAAAACAGCCCATGTGTAGGTTTCCATTTCGAGATGCGAACAAAGTTGGGGCTGCGCTTGGAGACAATTCAATAAACCAACAACGTGATCCGCCGTGGTGTCGAGTTCGGCGGTTGGCTGCATCTGGAGCGGGACGTGAAAATGCACGCGCCATTCGTCGCCGGGTGCAGGAGTTGTCGCCAAAGAGCTGCTCAAGGCGGGGATAAGATCGCGAAACTTTGTGAGCGACTCAGGAGCGCGGCGTTCACGCCGCTTCAACGTCTGACTCGCAGAGGCGTCTTTAGGTAGTTCGCGGATCGTCCGGTCATCGGGTGTTGAAGCGGGCTGAAGCCCGCGCTCCTCCGTGTGACGGACGATGACTTGATGCAAATAAACGTCATCCGCAAATGCAACGAGCCGGTGGAGCGCGGCGGGCGTGGGCCGGAGCTTGAGCGCGTTACTGAGATGGATTTTGCTGATGCGGATGGCGTGTTGCTGAAAATGTTTCAGTGCTTCCGCTGGCTCTTCAAACTCGATGGCGAAATGGCAGGTGTCGTAGTTCACACCGAGGTGTGTAGTCAGGCGCGGATCACTTGGATGCTCGTCACGAAGTTGATTGAAGAACTTCACCGTCTCGCTAGCGTTCTCGAAATAGCCGAACGGTTCTGGCTCAAGGCCGAGGTGGAAGTTGCGCCCGGTTCGCTCGCTCAGTTTTGCAACGTGTTCGACGCATCGCCAGATGTTGTCGCGGATGGCGCGCTCTTGATCCGGCGATGTGATGAAGTCTTTGAACGAACCGGGCAACGTGCTGACGCTGCCTTCGACGCCGGGAGGAACGAGTTGCGCGAGCAAATCGAACAGGCGCGTGGTGTAGTCGAGGCGGCGCGGGTCGGTCCAGTCGGGCAGATAAACATTCTCCTTCACGCGCGTGCCGTGGAACTGGCCGAAGGGAAATCCGTTGATCGTGAAAACGTAGCAGTCGTGTTGGTCGAGCCAGTGTTGAAATGCAAGCAAGGTTTTTGGGTCAGCCAGTTCACGAGACGCAACATCGCTCAGGCGCAGGCCGATGGCGTAGCGGCCTTTTGGTTGAACACGTTCTTTGACGCGCAGCGTGTGCGTGTTGAGCGAATCAAATGTTTCCACCCAAGTCTCGCCGCGATGCACATTAGTGCAGTAGGCGAGGTGCAATCCGTGGTTAAGAATCATGCGGCTATAAAAAGGTAGGGCGCGTCACTCCGTGCGCGCCGTCGTCTGTCTGGCCAAGAGCGGCGCGCACGGAGTGACGCGCCCTACCACGCTGGTTACAAAATCTGTTCCTCACAATGCTTGCGACGTTAAGCGTGTTCATCATCCAACTTGAACTTTGGACACTGACTAAGAAAACGCTTGGGATTTTGGTAGATCAACCGGTCAATCGCCGACGCACTGTGACCCCGCCGACGCAATTCCATTGCCGCATACGGAATCGCCAACGGCACACTCACGCCCCAGTCACACGCGCTGTTCATCCAGAGCCGCTCACCGCTGTATAACTCAATCATGTCCACGGCGCGGGCGGCGGTGCATTTGGTTTCGGGATAGAGCGTCATACCGCCCCAGAAGCCGCCATCCAGAACCATCTTCACCGTGTGCTCCTCGACGTGATCAATCAGACAACGCTCTGGTTTGATACGCGAATCAGCACGCAACACATCGAGGATGAGACGCGTGCCCTTGAGTTTATCTTCGAGATGCGGCGTGTGGACGAGAATGAGTTGGTTGTGGCGCGCGGCGAGGTCAACGTGCATTTCCAGCACCTTCATCTCGTTGCGCGAATTTTTGTTCAATCCGATCTCGCCGATGCCGATGACGTTCGGGCGTTCGAGAAATTTTGGGATGAGCGCGATGACATCGCTTGCGAGCTTCACGTCCTCAGACTCTTTGGGATTGATGCAGAGCCAGCAGAAGTGCGGCAGGCCGAACTTCGCGGCACGCTTCGGCTCGTGTTCAGTCAACTGACAGAAGTAATCGTAAAATCCATCCGCCGAGCTGCGATCAAAGCCCGCCCAGAACGCTGGTTCACAAACAGCGGCGCAACCAGCGACGACCATCGCTTGATAATCGTCGGTGACGCGGCTGACCATGTGGGCGTGTGGCTCAATATATCTCATGGCAATTATTTTCCCGGCCATGCGCCGCAGGCGGCCTTCGTTGTCGCCGCTGGAATGGGTTCAGTCGTGGGATCGCTCAATGCAGCAAGTACGCGTTCTGCGCGCGGGCTGCTTCCCGATTGGAGTTCTGGCAATGCCTGCGTGAATGCTTCAAAACGAAAATCCGCCTCACCCTCCGCGCGATCAAGGCGGTCAAGGAATGCGGCCAAGTCAACGAGCTTGGCGCGCGCGTCGAGATAATATAGGTCGAGCAGTTGCTTGCGATTCATAGTGTCCGTGGGGGCAAGCATGGCGTGTCCGTCGCACGCGCACAATTTCAAATCGGCGTGAGTTTGGAAAAGCGGCGGTGAACGCGCCGCAGTCCAGACGCTTCGCGACACAGTAAGTACTTTTGTTCTAAACGCCTTCAACGTCGTTCCCGCTAAACATTTGCCGCCGTCTGCCGATGCATACCTGAAGCCGTAGCGTTTGATGGCGACGTGTTGGCGTAAAACCGCGCCGCTTGTCACAACGTCAGAATCAAGTTTGGCCAGACGACATTGAAACATGAGCAACGACAACCCCAATAGCAGCCGATTGCAGACGACGCGTCTGCGAAGCATCCCGCTCTTGGCATGGCTTGTCCTCGGTGTCGGTCTCGTCGCCGCTGCATTGGGCTGGTTCTATGCGGATCGTCAGGTCTCGGAGCAAAACCAGATGCTATTGGCCAATGAAGTGGATCAAAGTATTTCTAAATTGCACGAGCGGCTCTTGCTGTGCGAATCCGTGGTGCAGGGAACGCGAGGTCTTTACTCCGCGAGCAAATCCGTGGAGCGCGATGAATGGCGGGTGTACGGCCAGGGTTTGTTTGAAGAAGAAGAATATCCCGTCATCCGCGCCATGCTTTCCATCAGCTACGTAAAAAAAACCAACCTCACCCATTATCTCAAGATCACCCGCGATGATGAAATGCCTGACTTCGCAATCAAGCCTTCCGGCGAGCGCGAGGATTATTGCCCGATCAAATACATCCAGTCACGCGGCTCAAAAGCGAGGTTGCTCGGCTTGGATGTCGGGTTGATGCCGGTGCTGGAAAAAAGTCTTGCGATAGCGCGTGACTCGGATGCCTCCACGCTCACGAGTCCTCTGAGATTGATTGCCGATAAAAATGAACCGCCAGAAGTCTTGCTCGTTTTGCCGATCTACCGGAATGGTGCGCGCAAAGCTACCGTCGCCGAACGACGCGCCGCATCTGAAGGATGGGTGGCCGCGTTGTTGCCCGTTGCGGATTTGACCGATGGCCTTGCTTCAAAAGATAGATCGTTCAGCTTTCAAATCTTCGATGACGGAATCGCCAATCCGTTGATCTTCGATAGTAGCGCAGGAAACTCCCCCATAAAAACAACCCTCGAAAAGACAACAAACGTTGCATTCGGAGGCCGCACATGGCGGATCGTTTTCCATTCAGGCACACATCTATCCTCGGCCACTGAAGCAGCGTTTCCCTTTCTCGTTTTGGTCAGCGGATGTTTGGGCAGCTTTATGTTGTTCTATCTTGTGTGGTCGCTCGCCTCTACCCGCTCCAGCGCACTCAATCTGCGCGAGCGCGATCAGCAATTGCGTCTCGCACTCCAAAGCGCGCAGATGGGCGTCTGGCAGTTGGACAATAAAACCAACACCCTCTCTTGGTCCGAAGACCTGATCGGTATCTTTGGCCTCAACCCTGGCGAACAACCCCGTTCACGCGAAGCGTTCCTGCATTTGATCGCTCCAAAAGATCGCGCGCGCGTGGCTGATTCCATCTCACGCTCTCTGGAAAACAATCTGCCTTATCACGAAGTTTATCAGATCGTATGGGCCGATGGCGGCGTGCGTTGGATTGACGATTGCGGCAGCGTTTACCGCAACACTGATGGCCAGCCTGCGAAACTTGTCGGCGTAGCGATGGACATCACCGCGCGCAAGTTGTCCGAGATACAGGTGGAGCAATTAAACCGGCAACTCGTGGAGACTTCCCGTCAGGCTGGTATGTCTGAAATCGCCACCGGCGTCCTGCACAACGTCGGCAACGTCCTCAACAGCGTCAACGTCTCCGCATCGTTGCTGCGCGACAGCTTCAACAAATCGCAAATCCACAATCTGCTCAAGGCCACAAATCTTTTGCGCGATCACGCCTCCGACAGCATCTCGTTCCTCACGAACGATCCCAAAGGTCAACGGTTGCCGGGCTTCCTCATCAAGCTTGGCGACCACATCGCTGCTGAACAGCAGGCGTGGGAACAGGAATTGACCGGACTCGGCACCAACATTGAGCACATCAAAGAAATTGTGACGATGCAACAAAGCTACGCCCGGCTCAACGGCGTCATTGAAACATTGAGCGCGGAAGATTTGGTCAAAGATGCGCTGCACATCAATGAAAGCGCGCTCAACCGCCACGGCGTCGAATTGGTGCAAGACTTCCAAAACGTGCCGCTCGTCACCGTGGACAAACACAAGGTTCTGCAAATCCTGATCAACCTGCTTCGTAACTCCAAACACGCGTTGGATAATTCTGGCAGGATAGACAAAGTCCTCACGCTGACGATTTGCGTCGGCGAGAAAGACCGTGTCTTGATTTCGGTGCGCGACAACGGCATTGGCATCGCGCCGGAAAACATTTCCCGCATCTTCCAGCATGGTTTCACCACCAAAGCAGAGGGGCATGGCTTCGGCCTGCACAGTGGAGCCAACGCCGCGCGCGAAATGGGCGGCAACCTTTCCGCACAGAGCGACGGCGCAGGCAAAGGTGCTGTCTTCACTTTGGAATTGCCCGCTGCCTCGGCGATTGCTCAGACCTCGATCGTATCCATTCAACCAATTCCAGTCTGACCCATTCATCACGAACTCATGAACACCCCCAACACAGCCGAACTGCTCAAGTTGTCCCATCGCATTCTCGTCATTGACGATAATCCGCGCATCCACGAGGACATCCGCAAAATTCTTTGCCCGCCTGCCGCCGTCGCTGATCTGGATGAAGATGCCGCCACGTTGTTTGGTGATTCCAAAACGCCCAGCCAGCTTTCCCGTTTTGAAATTGATTCGGCGCTGCAAGGTCAGGAAGGTCTCGCGCTAGTTCAGAAGGCTCTTGCCGAAGGTCGCCCTTACTCCATGGCGTTCGTGGACGTGCGAATGCCGCCCGGCTGGGACGGCATCGAAACCATTGAACACGTTTGGAAAACTTACCCGGAACTTCAGATCGTCATCTGCACCGCTTACTCCGATCATTCGTGGGATCAGATCATCGAGAAACTCGGCAAGTCCGACAGCTTGCTGATCCTGAAAAAACCGTTCGACAACGTCGAAGTCCTCCAACTCGCCCACGCGCTCACCAAGAAATGGGTCGTCACACGTCAGGCAAAAACCCGCATGGATGATCTCGAAGCCATCGTCGAAAACCGCACCGCTGAACTCGTCGGCGCGAATAAAAATCTTCTCACCGAGATGACGCGACGCACGAAGATCGAGATGGCATTGTGCGCCTCCGAAGATCGCTTTCACAAATCATTTGAATCAGCTCTCGTCTCGCTCGCCGTCATCAACGCCGACACACTCGAACACACCGACGTCAACGCCAGCTACCTTTCCCTAATCGGTTATTCGCGCGAACAGGTCATGGGGAAATCGTTGAGCAATCTGAATCTGACGGAGAATCCTGCTGGGTTGGACGACGCGATCAAAACCCTCCGCACCGGCGAACGAGTCCACAATCTCGAACTCAACATCCGCCGCGCCGATGGCGACATTCGCCAGACGCAAATTTCCATCGTTCCCATGACGTTGGGTGACAAGACGTGTTTCCTCGCCGCCGTGCTGGACATCACGGATCAGCGACGGTTGGAAGCGCAGTTGCGCCAGTCGCAGAAAATGGAAGCCATCGGCCAGCTCGCCGCCGGCATCGCGCATGATTTCAACAACCTGCTCACGATCATTCTCGGTCACACGAGCATGTTGATCATGAAAGCCAACGCGGATCAGGATGTCGCCAAATCTCTCAATCAGGTGAAGCTCGCCGGGGAACGCGCCGCCGGACTCACGCGACAAATGCTCGCGTTCAGCCGCAAACAAGTGTTGCAGCGCAAGCCAGTGAACCTCACCGCCACGATTTCCAGCATGGAGAAAATGGTTCACCGGCTCGTCGGCGAAACCATCGCGTTCAACATCCAATGCGCGGAAAAAGTTCCCTGCATCCTCGCGGACGAATCCAACATCGAGCAAGTCCTCCTCAATCTCATCGTCAACGCGCGTGACGCCATGCCGCAGGGCGGCAAGATCACCATCACCGCCAGCGAGATGAAACTCAGCGGCGCAGAAACTCGCCGCCACGAAGATGCGCGTGAAGGTAAATTCGTCGTCCTCACCGTTTCGGATAACGGCTCCGGCATGAGCGCGGCCACACAACACAGATTGTTCGAGCCGTTCTTCACTACCAAACCCGTCGGCAAAGGCACTGGTCTCGGCCTCTCAACCGTGTACGGCATCGTCAAACAACACGAAGGTTGGATCGAATTGCAAAGTGCCGAGGGCGCAGGAACAACCTTCCGTATTTTCTTCCCCGCCACAGAAGTTGTGGCTCAACTCTCCGATACCCCGCAGCCCCGCAACGTCACCGTGGATCGCGAGGAATGTATTCTTGTGGTGGACGACGAACCCCAGGTGCGCGGCTACGTCTGTCAGGCGTTGCGGAAACATGGTTACAAAGTGTTAGATGCAGATTGCGGACAAGCAGCACTCGAAGTCTGGCAGAAGGACGGCGACAAAGTGGACCTCTTACTCACCGACATGGTCATGCCCAACGGAATCACCGGCAGCACTCTCGCCAAAATGTTGCGGGAAAAACGTCAGGAGTTAAAAGTCATCTACATGTCTGGCTACAGCCCGGAACTGAACGGCAATGGAGAACTCTTGAGCGAAGCCCGCAACTTCCTCCCGAAACCGTTCGGTCAAAGCAAACTGTTCGAGATCGTAGATTTCGCGATTGATCCGACTAGCGGGAAATAGAACGGACGCACGAATCAATGCGCGCCCAACTGCAACCTTGCATCGCCTTCGAGGATCGTCTTGAGATTCGGCCAGTTCGCCTCGTTCATCGCGTTGAAGGCATTGAGATAAACAGCCACCGCTTCCGCCGGATGTTTCGCGAGTAACGTGTCCACGGCGATCTTCAGCTTCGCGTCATCCACGGACTTCGGCAGGTCTTCCACCACGCCTTCTTCGTTCGGGATTTCCAGCGCGTTGAGAAAATCCACCAGCATCGCTTTATGTTTTTTTACGAGCCAGGTGCGGAGCAGCGTCGCCGCAGCCACATCACCGTTGGGACGCGCCAACGAAGAAAGGATCGTGGCGTTCCGCTCGGTGCGCGCCTGACGTTCCAGAAAAACCGGGCGAAGTTTTTTCGCTTCGGCTACGGCTTGTAGCACCGCGCGATAAGTGGGTTTCTCGGATTCAAAGGTGAAATTAAGAATCTCATTCGCCAGCGCGGGCGACATGAAGCCGAACAATTCGTGTGACTTTAGCATCGTTAGTCCGCTCAAAGTCTAAAGTCCAAAGTCTCCGGTCAAGACGGAACTCTAAACCCACCAAGTG
Organism: Verrucomicrobiota bacterium; assembly: GCA_043741175.1. Classification (GTDB taxonomy): domain Bacteria; phylum Verrucomicrobiota; class Verrucomicrobiia; order Limisphaerales; family JADLHS01; genus JADLHS01. The sequence continues at coordinate 5,113 of JAYUAV010000045.1, read as the reverse complement.
TTCAGTCACCATTCTCCCGTTTTAGAACGTGCTATCCCCTGCTCTTTCCGGTTATCCTCCACCCATGGCATTTAGCTCACTTGGCCTCGACGCCAAAATTCTCCAAGCAGTGAAGGAAGCCGGTTACACCGAACCGACACCGATCCAGACTGCCGCCATCCCGCCAATCATCGCCGGTCACGATCTCATCGGCATTGCCCAAACGGGCACCGGCAAGACGGCGGCGTTCACGTTGCCCATGCTGACCAAACTCGCCGCGCAGCCCGGCGGCCCGCGCAACAGCACACGCGTTCTCATCATCGCGCCCACACGCGAACTCGTCGTGCAGATTGATGAAAACGTCCGCGCCTACGGCAAGCATCTTCACCTCACAGTAGCCACAGTCTTTGGCGGCGTGGGTGAACACCCGCAAATCCGCGCGCTCAACTCCAACACCGATGTCATCATCGCATGTCCCGGACGATTGATTGATCTGATGAACCGCCGCAACGGTAACTTCTCCGGCCTACAATTCCTCGTCCTCGACGAAGCCGACCGGATGCTCGACATGGGTTTCCTCCCATCCATCCGCCAGATCGTCCGGCAGATGCCGCAGAAACGGCAGACGCTCATGTTCTCCGCCACGCTGTCCAAGGAGATCGAACAACTCACGCATGAATTCCAACGCGCGCCAAAAATTGTTCAGATCGGACGACGCGCCAATCCTGCCGAGACCGTCACGCAACTCGTCTATGAAGTACCCAAGCATCTCAAGCCCGCGTTGCTCACGCATCTCCTGCGCGATCCGTTGATGGACATGGTGCTCGTCTTCTCGCGCATGAAACACAGTGCGGATCGCATCGCGCGCAACTTGGAACTCAAGGGAATCAAGACCGCCACGCTTCACTCGAATCGCTCGCAGAATCAGCGGTTGAAAGCGTTGAAAGACTTCAAGTCCGGCGCAGTGCGAGTGCTCGTGGCTACGGACATCGCCGCGCGCGGCATTGACGTGGACGGCATCTCGCATGTGATCAACTACGATTTTCCGATGCACGTCGAGGATTACGTCCATCGCATCGGACGCACCGGACGCGCGAACGCCATCGGCGACGCCATCAGTTTCGTCACACAGGAAGATCACGGCGAACTCCGCGCACTCGAACGATTCATCGGACGCGGCATCGTGCGTAAACGCGCCGAAGGCTTCGACTACAACGCCGCCGGCCCTGCGCACACCGAGAGCAGTCGCGATGATGATCGTCGCCCCCGGCAACAACGACCCCCGCCGCGTGGTCACGGACATTCCTCACCGCAGCGTCCAACAATGAGTGGCGGAGCGCAGCAAGGTGCCCAACGCAGTTCCGGCGGACGCTCCTACGGCCAGCGGAGTTTCCGGCCACGATAAACAGGCGAAATTTCAAAACCGGTTCTCAGACGTTTTCAGCGTGTAACGGAATTCTTCCGGCGATGGTCAGCCCGGAAGGCTAAAAGAAATTAGCCGAGGGTTGAGGAGTCAAACGACGACACCCCCGGTGACCGCAAAGAGATTCATTCACCCTGGAGGGGTGACAGATTTTCCTGTCCCGCATAATTTCTAACACCCCTTCAGTGGAGATTCTTTGATCGCAGACCAGGGGTGTCGCTCCCGCTCAACCCCCGACTAATTTCTTTCACGGCTTCACCGTGACCGATTCATCAATCTTCGCTGAAGTCTTCGCAGTCGGCAGCAGTTCTCCGCCCTTGATCAACCGGCAGAATTCTTTCTTGCTGGTGCGGACGTGGATTCCCTGTTTGACGTTGTGTGTGGGAGTGGATTTGTATTCCACCACGAGCCGTTCCAGTCGGACGATGCGGAAATAGTCCGCGCCAACTTTCCAAACTTGGGCTTGTTGCAGTTTGATGGGGGTTGCCATACGAAATAGGAGTCAGGAAGGAATCCGTCTCCCCTGACTTTCACATCAGAGGAGACTGCAAGCTATTGAAGTTACTTCTTCTTGCTGGACGCGGCGGACTTGGCGGCGACGGCCTGCTTTTTCTTCAAGTCTGCACTGCTGACCTTGGATTGCTTCTGCGTGGATTTCTTCTGATTCGACTTCGGGGATTTATCGCCCATGATTTTATTTTTCTTCTGCGGGATTGATTCACCTGCGGCATGATTGGTTTCTCCGAAGGGAACAGCATCGTGCGGTCAACCCCACTGAAAGTAAATGACCGACACAAACTCATTCGCAATCTCCCATTTCAGACAGGTAACCGCTATTTGGTGAGCATCAGTTCTGCTTCCTTCTCACAACTTTCTTTTTCGCAACCGCAGCCGTTTTCTTCCTGATCGCTGAAATCGTGCGCGTCCCAGTCGGGATCGAGGCCGAGGTCTTTGAGCATCTGCAAATCTTTTTCCACTGGCTGATTCAGTGTGGTGAGATAGTTGCCCACCATCAAGGCACTCGCGCCCGCCATGAAGATCATGCTTTGTGCATCACGCAGATTCATCGTGCGGCCACCGGCGATCATGATTTCCTGGCGCGGCAAAATGAACCGGAAGCACGCGATGGTCTTGAGGATTTCCATCACGGGCAGGCGCGGCTTGTCGGCGAAAGGCGTGCCGGGAATCGGATTGAGGATGTTAATTGGGACGACGTTCGCGCCAATTTCCTTGAGCGTGAACGCGAGGTCGGCGCGGTCTTCACGCGTCTCGCCCATGCCGATGATGCCGCCGGAACAAATCTTGATGCCCGCCTTCTTCAAATAACCAATCGTCTCCAAACGATCTTCAAACGTGTGCGTCGAGCAAGTCTGAGGGAAGAAACGACGCGAACTTTCGAGGTTGTGACCGTAACATTCCAGCCCCGCGTCCTTCAAACGATCCGCCACCTTCTGACTTTTGATGATGCCGAGCGATGCGTCGGGGCGCGTCTTGCCACCCGCTTTTAATTCGGCAATGCGGTCGCAAACTTCATCGAGCATCGGACCTTCGTTCAAACCTTTCCACGCAGCGACGAGACCGACGGCGGTGACGTGGTTTTGGTTTGCTTCCGTCGCCGCCTCTTCCACCGGCTCTGGGTCAACGAAGCCATACTTGGGCGAACCGGTCTGGAAATGCGCGGACTGCGAACAGAAGCTGCAATTCTCCGAACACGCGCCCGCCTTGGCGTTGACGATGGAGCAGAGATGAATCTTGTTACCTTTGAAATGTTCGCGGATGCGGTTCGACCACGAGAGCAGATCAAGAATGTCTGCCGAGGTTTCGAGGTTGAAGAGGAATAACGCTTCGTCGCGCGAGACACGCCCACCGCCGAGAACTCGTTCGCCGAGTCCGGCAATGCGTTGATGGTTTGTGGCGTCAACAGTTCGTGTTGTCATCGTTGACAGATTAACGAGAGCGGTTGCGGGCGCAAGCTTGGTCGTGTGCATCAGAAAAAAATGCCGCCGCCGCTTATCATGAAGCAGCTCTTTGAGATGGCGTACAAAGTCTCTGGCCGTTGACCTCACGCAGCGTGAGCACGCGTGGGCGAATGCGTCGGGATCATCGAGCGGCGATCCATCAGCATCGGCAACACGATGTCGTAATGTTGCTCTTGGAATCGCAGGACGATCTGCATGTCCGCGATCTTGTGCGAGGCGCAGAACTCTATGGCCTGTGTAGAACTGAGAAACTCCATCGCATCTAGGGTGTCGTGCGTCGTGACCCCGATGTCTTTGAGATAGAGACCGGATTCTTTATGTTGAAGCAGAACTTTCATTTACGCGACGGTAACTTGGTTTCTGGTTTCAACCGAAACTGCCTCCACCCACCACTAATTGTGGGTGAACTCGGCTGGTGTCGCCACTAATAGTGCAAATCCCCAGTTCGGGTGCAACGACTATTTTTGAGGAATTTCCTTACCCAACCCGCGCCTGCGTCGCTGGTGTTGCACCCACGTCGCGAACGTCTGGTAGTTGATCCCGACAAACTTGGCGCACGCTGAGTGAATAGCAGGCGCGTGGTGACAGCTCGACTCGGCGCACGCTTTGGGCAGATGGATTTGTCCAGTCAACTCGCGTTGCTCGCAGTGGAATCATTCGCGCCACACCTTGATTCCATTCCACACAACCTCAACCATTATTCCCACAAATACCATTCGTCGTATTCTATCTCGTGTCGCTTCAGAAAAGCCTCGAACTCCTCTTTGAACGTGAGCTTGCGATGGTGCTCTTCTTGGTTGCGGATGTATTCCAGTACCGATTCCAAGTTTGAATGGCTTACTGCGAACGCGCCGTAACCGGTTTGCCAACCAAAGGTTCTTTGCGAAGGAAATTCTTTGTGAACCCAACCAGACGAGTTGGCCTTCAAGTCCCGCATGCAGTCCGAGAGCGAAACTCGTGCGGGGATCGTCGTCAGAATATGCACATGGTCGGTCGGCCCGTTGATCAGCATGACTTGGCCGCCAAGTTCACGAATGATGCCACCCATGTAGGCGAACAGGCGTGGCTTCAATTCCGCATCCAGTATTGGGGCGCGATCTTTGATGCTGAAAATAATATGCGTCAGTAGATTTGTGAAGGTGTGAGCCATGTTTTCTGTCGCCCCTCCCGGGGCTTGGTTTGTTTGCGTTTCGACCCACGGCTTGCGCCGTGGGCTAAATTCTTTCGCTGCTCCGCAGCTTCGGGCGGCTTTGACCCTTCCAACATCACCCAAACAAATCCATCTGCGGGGGCGGGGCGAGTTGCTTGAGTTTGTCGCGCTCTTGCTGGCGGCGGGGTTGACGCACGTTGCCTTCGGGCGTGAGTTCGGATTCTTCGAGGTTCACCAGGATTTGCTTCGCGCGTTCCAACACTTCCTTCGGCACACCGGCGAGGCGCGCGACCTGGATGCCGTAGCTTTTGTCCGTGCCGCCTTCGACGATCTTGCGCAGGAACACAATTGCGTCGTGCCACTCGCGCACGGCGACGTTGTAATTCTTGATGCGCGGCAGGCGTTGGGCGAGTTCGGTCAATTCGTGATAGTGCGTGGCGAACAGGGTTTTTGCGCCGACGATGTTGTGCAGGTATTCCACGATGCTCCACGCAAGGCTCAAGCCATCAAACGTGCTCGTGCCGCGGCCGATTTCGTCCAGCACGATGAGGCTGCGCGGGGTGGCGTTGTTGAGGATGTTCG
>JAYUAV010000044.1:0-10969 GCA_043741175.1 Verrucomicrobiota bacterium | reverse complement strand
ATCGGTGCCGTACTCGGCAGCTTCTTCGGCGCGCAACTCGCCAGCCTCATCGGACGTCGCCTCTCGTACTTTCTCATCAGCCTGGGCAGCACCGCGATCACTTGCGGTCTGTTTCTGTTCACCAAACCGATGCAACCCATCTTTCTGCCGCTGCTCTTTGCTCAAGGTTTTATCGCCACGCTATTCTTCGGCTGGCTGCCGCTCTATTTGCCGGAACTTTTCCCCACGCGCGTCCGCGCCACCGGCAGCGGCATCGCCTACAACGTCGGACGCTTCGCCACCGCCGCTGGATTATTTTTCGCCGGTTCGCTCGTGACATACTTTGGCGGCGACTATTCCCGCGTTGGCGCAGTGATGGCCTTGATCTACGCTCTGGGCATGATCGTCATCTGGTTCGCCCCTGACACTACGAACAAATCTTTGGAAGAATAACTGACATGAAGCTCCAAATTCCAAGCACCAACATCCAGAGAAGCACCAAGCCTCAAACTCCAAACTACCACTCGTATCATCGCCGCTTGGATGTTGGTCCTTGGAATTTCTTTGGAGCTTGGATGTTGGTGCTTGGAGCTTTTCTCAGCATAGCAGTCACATCCTGCGCGACGCGCCAACTGACAACCGTGAGCCGCTTTGAGGTTGAGCAGCAATCCGACCGCCTCATCATCACGCACGACTCCAAGCCCGTCGCCCACTTCGTCTTCCGCGACACAAATATCTTCCGTCCCTACTTCGCCCACGTCCACACGCCCGATGGCATCCAAGTCACCCGCAATCATCCGCCCATCCCCGGCGTTGATCCCGTGGATCACCCGACGATGCATCCCGGCATCTGGCTCGCGTTCGGAGACATCAGCGGCCATGATTTCTGGCGCAACAAAGCCACCATCCGCCACGAGAAATTTACCGCGCCACCAAAGATCACTAAGGACCAACTCACCTTCGCCACAGAAGCCACACTGGTTTCAACCAACCAAGGCGAAATCGCGAAACTACTTTCACACTTCACACTGCAATCCGCCCACGACGGCTACCTCCTCTGGTGGAAAGCCACCTTCACTCCGCTGACCGATGGATTCACTTTCGGCGACCAGGAGGAAATGGGCTTCGGCATCCGGGTCGCCACGCTGCTCTCGGAGAAGAATGGCGGCTCAGTAAGAAACAGCGACAAGCTCACCGGCGCGAAGAACGCTTGGGGCAAAACCGCTGCTTGGTGTGATTACTCCGGCATATTAAGCAATCGCTTCGTCGGCATCACTGTTATGCCTGATCCAAAAAACATCCGTGCGAGCTGGTTTCACAGCCGGGACTACGGCCTCGTTGTAGCAAACCTATTTGGTCGGAAAGCATTCACCAAAGGCGAACCCAGCAGCGTGCCCGTAAAGAAAGGTGAAACCTTCACCCTCCGCTTCGCGGCTTTCATCCATTCATCGCCAACAAACCAACTGCCCGACATCGCCGCCGCTTGCAAAACTTTCACAAACCAGAATTAGCAGCGACAGATATGCGAACTTCCGAATCACCTAAAACCGCCGTGACGTTCTCCCTCTCCGCCCATCGGATGGGGGGAGAGGGTCGGGGTGAGGTGGGTTCGTGGCACAAACATTTCCGTCTGCATTTTCTTTTCGCGTGTTTCGCATATTTCGCGGTTCAATCTCACGCCGCCGAAACCTTCGCGGTCTTAAAGCCCGCCGCCTTTGCCCACCACATCGAATACTTCAACTCGTTCAATGCTGAAACCGTACCCACCACCATCTCCAACAAAAAGTCTTTGGCTTGGCTTCAAGACAACATCCCCCTCTTTGAATGTCCCGACCGCGATGTAGAGGAGATTTACTATTTCCGCTGGTGGAGTTTTCGCAAACACATCAAGCGCACCCCGAAAGGTTACGTCATCACGGAATTTCTTCCGCCCGTCAACCATGCCGGGGAATTCAACACGATCAGTTGCGCCGCTGGATTCCACCTCGTCGAAGGCCGTTGGCTGCGCGACGACAAATATCTCAACGACTACGCCCGCTTCTGGCTGCGCGGCGACCACGGTAAGTCGCAACCACACTTCCACAAGTTCAGCAGTTGGTTCGCCGCCGCTGCGTGGGATCGCTACCTCGTCAATGGCGACAAAAAGTTCCTCGTAAAACTGTTGCCCGATCTCGTCGCCGACTATCAGGTTTGGGAAACCGAGCGCCAACTTACCAACGGCCTCTTCTGGCAATACGACGTCCGCGATGCCATGGAAGAATCCATCTCCGGCTCGCGCACGGCGAAGAACATCCGCCCCACCATCAACAGCTACATGTTCGCCAACGCCCAAGCCGTCGCGAATATCGCCTGCCTCGCCAACAAGCCGAAACTCGCCGTTGAGTTCGCCGCCAAAGCCGCCACGCTCAAGCGCCTCACGCAGGAACAACTGTGGGACAACGAAGCCAGGTTCTTCAAAGTGCGACTTGAAACCGGCGAACTTTCCGATGCTCGCGAAGCCATCGGTTTTATCCCGTGGATGTTTGATTTGCCAGATGCCAGCAAAGGCTACGAGGCGGCATGGTCACAGTTCACTGACCCGCATGGCTTCTCCGCTCCATTCGGCCTGACCACCGCAGAGCGCCGCCATCCGGAATTTCGTTCGCATGGCATCGGCACCTGCGAATGGGACGGCGCACTCTGGCCGTTCGCCACTTCTCAAACGCTCTATGCGCTCGCGAATCTCCTGCGCGACCACCCTCAAAATTTCGTCACCGCGCAGAATTACTTTGATGCCTTCCTCACTTACACCCGCAGTCAGCGCGCCAATGCTCAACCCTACATCGGCGAATACCTCGACGAAACCACCGGCGATTGGATCAACGGCAAGAACGACCGCAGCCGTTACTACAACCATTCGACCTACGCCGACCTGCTCATCACTGGCGTCATTGGTTTAGTTCCACGCGCAGACAACACCTTGGAGATTTTCCCCCTCTTACCACCGAACACTTGGGACTGGTTCTGTCTCGATGGAGTGAAATATCATGGCCACATGCTCACCGTGATCTGGGACAAAGACGGCACGCGCTACGGACGCGGGGCAGGGTTGCGCGTGTTGGTTGGCGGCAAAGAAATCGCGCACAGCACCAAACTCGAACGCATCACTGGCAAACTCCCATGAACCCATTCTCTGCAATTTGCCATCGGCTATCGGCCATCGCCCGCCACGTGACCCTATTCGTCGCATTAGTCCTATCTGTCCCATCCGTCCTCGCCCAGCCCGTCCCGCTCGACTTCTCCACCGCTGGCTACGCCGCCAACGAGCGCGCCATTCCGCTCGCGCCCGTTCGCGTCATCGTCGCGCCCCAGCCGGGCGACAACACCGCCCGCATCCAATCCGCCATTGATTACGTTTCCACACACACGCCCGACACTAATGGACTGCGCGGCGCGGTGCTGTTGCTCAAAGGCCGCCACGAAATCCTCGGCGGCTTAACCATCACCAACTCCGGCGTCATCCTGCGCGGCCAAGGAGACGGCACAGTTCTCATCGCCGCTGGCACAGACCGACGCACACTCATCCGTATCGCCGGCGCAAAACCATCCGCCACCGTCCCGCTCACTCAGAACACCGCCGAAGTCCCGCTCAACGCCCGCACCATCGAAGTCGCCGACGCCACTGTCATTCGTCCCATGAGTCCCATCCGTCTCACCCGCCCCAGCACCACCAACTGGATCGCGCAACTTCGCGCATCCGAATTCGGTGGCGGCATCGGTGGCGGTTGGAAACCCGGCACACGCGACATCACGTGGAATCGCACGGTTGTCGCAGTCAGCGGCAATACTCTCACCCTCGACGCCCCCATCACCACCGCCATCGAAAGCGGCGCACACATAAGTCCCAGCAGTCCCATTCGTCCCATTTCCCAAATTGGCATTGAGCAACTCACCCTCGAATCCTCTTTCGACTCCACCAACCCCAAAGACGAAAACCATTCCTGGTGCGCCATCACCATGGAGAACACCGCCGACGCGTGGGTGCGCCAAGTTACCTTCAAACATTTCGCCGCCTCCGCCGTCGCGCTCTACGAAACCACCCAACGCATCACCGTGCAGGATTGCGTTTCGCTTGCTCCGGTTTCTGAAATCGGCGGCTATCGTCGCCACACATTTTTCACGATGGGCCAGCAAACTTTATTCCTCCGCTGCTACTCCGAGCAAGGTCGCCATGATTTCTCCGTCGGTCACTGCGCCGCCGGACCGAACGCCTTCGTCCAATGCGAAGCCCGCGACGCTCTCGACGACAGCGGCCCAATCGAAAGCTGGGCCAGCGGCGTTCTCTACGACAACGTGACCATTGACGGCAACGCCCTCACACTCGGTTTCCGCCCCGGCAGCAACGCGGGCATCGGCTGGTCTGCCGCAAACTGCGTGTTGTGGAATTGCAGCGCATCCGTCATCCGCTGCTGGAATCCTCCGGGCGCGACCAACTGGAGTTTTGGTTCATGGGCGAGCTTCGAAGGCAACGGCGTCTGGCGCAGCTCGAATGATTTCATGAAGCCCGACAGCTTGTTCGCCGCGCAGTTGAAAGAACGTCTCGGCAACGAAGCCGCCGCGCGACTGCAACTCATGCCCCGCCCGCGCGAAGAATCCAGCAATCCGCCCGTGGACAAAGCCCAGGAACTCGCTGCTGCCGCACATCAACCGCCGCCACAGTTGAAGGACTACATCCTCGCCGCAAACCAACGCGACCCGATTCCCGGCGAACCCGGCAACGCCAAGCGCGTCGAAGAAATTTCGGGGAGCGCACGCGCCTCGCGTGCGGCGGTTGACGCCTCGTCAACCGCACCGAGCGCGCCATCGCGCGAGGTAGAAACACGCGCGATGGCGCGCGTTGATCCGGCTGCGATGGCGCATCCGGACGCACGCGCCTCGCGTGCGCTCCCCATTATCATCACCAACGGCTGGCTCACCATTGACGGCAAGCTCGCCATCGGGAGCGTTGCCAACGTCACTTGGTGGCGCGGGAGCATCCGTCCAAACGAAGCTGATGATTTCGGCCACGGCATCACCCGCTTTGTTCCCGGCCGCATCGGTCGCGGCCTCACCGACGATCTCCACGAAGTCGCCGACACACTCATCGCGAATGGCGACGTCGCCCTCGATCACAACTACGGCCTCTGGTATGACCGCCGCCGTGACGACCACGAACGCGTCCGTCGCATCAACGGCGATGTGCAGCCGCCATTCCTCGAACAACCCTTCGCGCGTAGTGGTCAGGGGACGGCGTGGCTCGGCCTGAGCAAGTATGACCTCACGAAGTTCAACCCGTGGTATTGGTCGCGCCTCCGCGCGTTCGCCGACATTTGCGACGAACGCGGCCTTGTGTTGTTCCACCAAAATTATTTTCAACACAACATCCTCGAAGCTGGCGCGCACTGGGCAGATTCACCGTGGCGCTCCGCCAACAACATCAACAACACCGGCTTCCCTGAACCACCGCCCTACGCTGGCGACAAGCGCATCTTCCAAGCGGAACTCTTCTATGACGTGACACATCCTGTCCGCCGCAAGTTGCACGAGGGCTACATCCGTCAATGCCTCGACAACTTCGCGACGAACGCGAATGTCATCCAGTTCACGAGTGCCGAATTCAGCGGGCCGTTACACTTCGTCGAGTTCTGGCTCGACACGATTGGCGCATGGGAGCGGCAAAACAAACAGAGCAAGCCGATCATTGCGCTTGCCGCGCCCAAGGACGTGCAGGACGCGATTCTCGCGGACAAAAAACGCAGCGCGATCGTGGATGTGATTGCGTTCCGCTATTGGTGGCAGACGGATAAAGGGCTTTATGCCCCGCCCGGCGGGAAAAATTTGTCGCCCCGGCAATGGCAACGATTGATCAAAGGCAGTCCACCGAGCGATCTGAATCTGGCTACCATGGCTGCGGAATATCGCGCGAAATTTCCGACCAAACCTGTAATCGTTGCGAGCGAGCAAGGCTTGAGTCTGGATCGCAGCGGCTGGGCGTATCTCTGCGCTGGCGGCTCGATGCCGAATCTGCCCCGCAGCCTCGATGTAAAACTGATTGCCGCGATTCCACGCATGATGCCGTGGGCGGAAGCATCGAAGAATGGCCGCTGGGTTTTGCGCGAATCCGGAAAGCAGATGCTGGTTTACGGCAGCGATGCCGAGTTGGATTTGTCGAGCGAGTCCGGTTCGTTTCGTGTGAACGCAATCAATCCGCGCACCGGCGAAGTGACAACTGGCGAAACTGTGAAAGCGGGCGGCAAAGTGAAGCTACCAAGCGCCGCCGTGATTTGGTTGGTGAAGGAATGAATTTATGAAACGATTCAAAATTATTGCGTCCCTGTGCTTGAGTTTGGTTCTGGCGACAACTGTGCTGCGCGCTGCCGATTCCGTCGAGCAATGGGGCGTGTATGAGGTCACGCTTAAAGGCCCGACGAATGGCAATCCGTTCCTTGACGGGCGCTTCGCGGCGAAGTTTGCACTGGGCTATGACTCCATCGAAGTCCCCGGCTTCTACGATGGCGATGGCAACTATCGCGTGCGCTTCAGCCCGGAGAAACTTGGCGCGTGGAAATACGAAACCGTCAGTGGTGCGCCGGAACTTAATGGGAAGACCGGCGAGTTCACCGCAACCAAACCCTCCGCTGCGAATCACGGCCCGGTGCGCGTGGCGAACACGTTTCACTTCGCCTACGCGGATGGCACGCCATACAAACAACTCGGCACGACATGCTACGTCTGGACGCACCAGCCGGACGAGTTGCAGGAGCAAACGCTCAAGACGCTCGCCAGTTCAGCGTTTAACAAGATTCGCTTCTGCGTTTTCCCTAAGCGCTACACATGGAACACCAATGAGCCTTCGATGTTTGTGTTTGAAGGCAAGCCGCGCAACTTTGACACCGCGCGTTTCAATCCAAAATTCTTCCAGCACTTCGAGCAGCGCATCCTCGATCTGCAAAAGCTCGGCATCGAGGCGGACATCATTTTGTTGCATCCCTACGACGACGGCGCGTGGGGCTTTGATCGCATGACGCCGCTGGAGGATGATCGTTATCTCAAATACGTCGTCGCGCGGCTCGCGGCGTTCCGCAATGTCTGGTGGTCGCTCGCCAACGAATACGATTTCATGGAGCACAAGACCGAGGACGACTGGGAGCGCATAGGCCAGCTTGTGTCGCGCACCGATCCGTTTCATCGCCTGCTCGGCATCCACAACGGCAAACGCATCTTCAATCAGACGCGCCCGTGGATCACCCACGCAAGCATCCAGAACGGCGCAGCGGTCGAAAGCCCCGTCAGCGCGGAGCAGTATCGTGACGCGTATCGCAAGCCCATCGTTTATGACGAGGTGAAATACGAGGGCGACATCGCGAATCGCTGGGGACAATTGTCCGCCGAGGAAATGGTTTTCCGATTCTGGAACGGCACGGTGGCGGGCACTTATGTCGGGCACGGCGAGACTTACAAGAGCGACGACCAGATTCTCTGGTGGTCCAAGGGCGGCGTGTTGAAAGGCCAAAGCCCCGCGCGCCTCGCGTTCCTTAAGAAAGTGCTCGACGATGCGCCTGCCGAGGGCATTGAGCCGATTGACAAGTGGCAGAACCCGGAATACGGCGGCAAACCGTCTGAGTATTACCTCGTCTATCTCGGCAAGCAGACGCCGACGAGTTGGGAGTTCAAAGTGCCGAAACCGCCGCAGGGCAAAGGTCAGCCGCCCGCTGACGGCATGAAGTTCATCGCCGAAGTGCTCGACACTTGGAACATGACCGCGACGCCCGTCCCCGGCACGTTCACGCTGGTGAAGAAGGATAATTATTTCCACGCGGACAAAGACGGTCGCTCCATCCCGCTGCCCGGCAAACCTTACATGGCGATTCGGATCAAGCGGGTGAGGGAATGATCACTCCCTCGCCGTCTGCGCGGGCAGGGCAGTGAGAGGGCAGTTCTTGTTCGTCTCGTTGAAGTAATTTGCTAACCACTTGTTCTGGAATAGCACGACGGGATTCTTGCCGATGTCGTAGGCGATGCATTGGCGGTTGATCGGTCATCGCCGCGTTCGCGATGCAATCCCGCTGCGCACTCGGAAAACGGGTTTTATTAGCGCAAGTGAGAACAATAGTTCTTCGCGAGTTTTGCTCATGGCTGTTTGGTCTCCGTTTTCTTCTTCGCGTCGTAGGCTTGCCAGAACTCAGCCGCCGTTTTGTCGGGATGCCAGTTCGAATTTTCCGTGTAGCTGAGGCGCTCAAGTTTGGGAAGTTTACGGAGGAATTCAAAATCCTTTGCGTGCTCCGGAAGGGTGGTTTCCTGGAGCGAGGTGTTGCCTGCAAGGGGCGCGAGGTCGGTCAGTTTCGGACATTCACTCAGTCGCAGGGAGATCAAGGGCATGCCGCGCAAGGCCGTCAAGTCGGTGACTTTCGTCCCGCTCAAATTCAACGTGTCGAGGAGCATTCCTTTTAGCGGGCTTAGATCAGTGACCATCGTGTTGTAAAGATAGAGTTTCTTCAGTGCCATGCCGCGCAACGGGCTCAAGTCCGTCACGGCCGTCTGCCCGAGATGGAGGCTGCTGATGGGCGCGCCGTTGAGCAATTTGAGGTCGCTGATTGGTGCGTTCTCCAGATCCACGTCCCAGGTGCCGTCGGGCAACTGCTTGAGGGTCTTGATTGCGAATCCGGAGTCGCGCAGCCCGGTCAGCCAAGTTTTCGCGGAGAATTCCTTCCAAAACTCCTTGGCGGTGAGGGCGGGTTCCCACGGGTAGGTATAGATGAGCGTGTAGGCGAGCATCTTCAGTTTCGGCAATTTGCGCAGCAGTTCGATATTGTGGGCGCCCGTCGGCACCGTGACTTTCTCCAGCGTCGGTATCTTCAGCAGCGCGGAAACGTCGGTGATTTGTGCACAATCCTGAAGATAGAGAGTTCTGAGCGGCAGTCCTTCCAGCGGCGAGAGATCGCTGACCCGGGTGCCGCACAAAATCAACGATTCTATCCGCGTGCCCCGCAGCGGGCTGAGATCGGCGACGGGGTTATTCCAAAGGCTGAGGAATTCGAGCGGCAGGTCGTGGATCGGGCTCAGGTCGGTGACGAGACAATAATTGAGGAGGAGTTCACTTATGGGTGCTCCTTTGAGGATGGAGAGATCACTAAACGGCTGGCCCTGAATTTCGAGGGAGTAAGTGCCATCGGAGCGCTTGGAAAGATAGAACTTGAACCCGCTCTTCCGCAGTGCCGGCAGAAAGGTTTGCTCGCGGTCCCAATCCTTCCAAAAAACGTCCTGGGTCTGCACCGTCCCGATCTGCGATGAAGTATTCCAGTCTTTGGCCTGAATATTCTTGAGCGTTGAGTGATCGCGGAGGTCGCCAATGGCGGCCAGATCCTCATCCGGCAGCCCGCGAAAGCTCTGCGACAAAACCAACACTTCGAGCGACTTCAACCCGCCGAGCACGGTAAAGCCGCGCGCCTGATCGCAGCCAACGAGCGACAGTTCCTTGACCGGCGAACCACGGAGAAAAGAGATGTCACGCAGCGGCGAGTTTAGGATGTAGCACTTCTCCAGCGGCGCACCGGCCAGCGGGGAGTATTCCGGGGCGGGAATCGAATCGGCCACAAACTCTTTGAGCGGCATTCCAGCGAGCGGCGACAGTTCAGCGACGCGGGTGGTGGTGAGGTCCAGTTTGGTCAACTTCATGCCGCGCAACGCCAAGATGTCGGAGATGCGGGTGTTTTTGAGGCCAAGTTCCTGAAGTGGCAGGCTACGGAGTGGAGCAAGGTCGCCAATGACAGTGCCGGCCAGTTGGAGCGATGTCAGCGAGCGAAACCCGTTTAATGGCGCGAAATCCGTGATCAAGTTGCAGCCATCGAGATTGAGTGAACCCAGCGGCATATCGGCGAGCGGCGACAGATCCGCCAACTTGGTATCGCCAAGGTCTAACGCGAGCAGGCCGTCCTCGCGGACCGAAAGGCGTTGTTCCAAAGGCTTGTCCGCGGTGACCGGCAGGTCTTTGAGACGCGCGAGCCAGTAAGCGACGACGATCTTCTTCTCCTCGCCCAACAACCGGGCAATCGGCATCAGTTCCGCCGCCGGCCGCTGCTGTTGTTGCATGGCGAGGTAGAGATTCGCCAGGCTTTCGCGCGACAGCTTGCCCTGGTCGTTGGGCTTGGCCGCGAGCAGTTCGTCGCAAAGCCGGGCGGAAGCCTCCGCGCGCGTGAGTTCCGGATTCAGCCGCAAGGCGGCGCGATACGCGGTGGCGGCGTCCGCGAGTTTGAGTTGGCACTCAAGCAAATCGCCTTTTGCCACGAGAAATTCGGCGACGTCGGGCCGCAGTTTCACTGCGTAGTTGATTTTCTCGATCGCCTCGGCGAATCGGTCTTTCGCGGCGAGCGCCCGCGACTGCTCGGCAAACGCCGGGGCGGCCGCGCGCAATTCATTCAGCACACGATTCGCCCGCACCGCCTGCCAGACGCTCGCCACCACGCCGATCACCAAAGCCGCCGCCACTGCCGTCCCGGCGGTGAATACCAGTTTGTTCCGCCGCCACGCCTTCTGAAACTTGTAGGCCGCGCTAGGCGGACGAGCGAGGACCGCCTCGTTGTTGAGATGCCGGTTGAGATCCGCAGCCAGTCCGTTGGCCGTGTCGTAACGGCGTGTGCGGTCTTTCTCCAGACACTTCATCACGATCCAATCCAAATCGCCCTGGAGTTGGTGCATCAGCTTGGAAGTGTCGGCGGAACGGCGTTTGGCTGTGGTGGTGAGTTCGTCAACTCCAAGCGTCGCGACGCGCGTGCTCGGACGCTGCGGCTCCTGATCGCGGATCGTCTTGCGCATTGCATCAATGCCCGACGCTATCAGTTCCTTCCCATCAAACGGGGTGCTGCCGGCCAGCAGTTCGTAGAGCAAAACGCCGAGCGAATAGATGTCGCTGCGCGTATCAATGTCCAAGCCGCTCATCTCCGCCTGCTCCGGACTCATGTAAGCCGGCGTCCCG
>JAYUAV010000043.1:0-2667 GCA_043741175.1 Verrucomicrobiota bacterium | reverse complement strand
CGGGAGCAGTGGACCGTCGCCGCTCGCGCCAGTCATCACCGGCGTTTCTCCGGGAACGGGGCTGACCAATGGCGGCACGGTGGTGACGATCACTGGCTCTAACTTTCTTACCGGGGTTACAGTAAAATTTGGTCCGAATTTCGGAACCGGAATCTCGCTGAACAGTTCCTCCAACATCACGGCAACCACGCCCGCCGGTCTGCCGGGCGCGGTCAATGTGGTGGTTCAGAACACGAATACGCTCGCGGGAACCAATTTGAATGGGTTCACCTATCTGCTGCCGCCGCCTCCGCCGCCGGTGAGGTCGACTCTCGTTCCAGGGAGCGTGGTGATGGCGGGATCGAACCTGAACTTCATCTGGCTGGGTGGCACGAACACTTTCAGCGTGCTGCTCACGTCCACGAACGTTGCGCCGGGATCAACCTGGACTCCAGTGGCGACCAATCTCTTCGGCGGCGACGGGCGATCCACCAACAGCCTCCCCGTGAATCTCGGTGAACCGAAGCGGTTCTACGGTTTGTCCATTCCGTCCGACATCGTCGTGGTGCTCGCGCCAACTGGTTTTCACACCATCCCGTCGGGTTTCACCAACGCCATCGGACTGGCGTGGACTGCCAGCACCACTGGCGGCGTGACTGGCTATCGCATTTTGTATGGCCTCAATAGCAGTGCCCTGACGAATTCAACGGACGTTGGCAATGTCACCTCCGCCATCATCTCCGGTCTGATACCCGGCCAAACTTATTTCCTCGCTGTCATCGCACTCGCGGCGGGCGGTCAGAGTTTCGCCGTTGACGCCACCATTTCTGCCCAGACCGATTCACCGTCCGACATTATTGCACTCTTCAACAGCTTTACTTCGCTCGAACCGCCGACGACGGTTGATACACCCACCGCGCTTTTCACTTACGTCGCAGATCGCGCCCGCGACCGTCATGCGCGAGAGGACATCGTGAACGGCATAATTTTTCAAAAATACGATCACTACCTGAGTTGGTATTGGGAGGAACGCACGATTGCCATCGAGATCATTGATCGGGTGGCCAAAGGCGGGACGAGCATCACGTTTAATTACACCACGCTCACCCCGTTGGGAGCGCCGGAATTCCGCGCGTTCTTCCGCGGCATCGGCACCGTCGCCGAGTATCACTACAATTTACTAGCCCCCTTGGTTGGGCCGAATCAGTACACCGCCACGCTGACCTCGAAGTTGCCCGAGAACCGCCCGTTGCAGTTGGGTGATCGTGTAGAGATCGAGATCAGCCAGTTCATTCAAGCGCCGGTGCATGGGCGCAACAACTACTATGGCACCGCGATTCTTTACATCGTTGGACAGGGCATCGTGCCTTGGGAGGGTTTGGGTCCGCTGCTCGACTCGTATCCGCTGACCAACACGGCCTGGCTCGGCGGCCAGACCACGTTGCCTTATCAATACTCCAATGAACCGGAACATCGCTTCAAGCAGACGGCGGGAAATATTTCTCCCACTAACGCGCAACCGTTCATGCTGGGACGACGATTGCATCACACGGACTTTGGCACTGGGGTTCATTCCGAGCCGGACAACCCCATCTTCACCGAACACGTCGGGCAACTCGGCCCGAAGTTCATCGCGAACAGTTGCGTGGAATGTCACATCAACAACGGTCGCGCGCTGCCGGCGGCGGTGGGCACGCCGTTGACGAAATGGGTTTTCAAAGTGGGTAGCGATGCCAGCGGTACCGCGCATCCGACGCTCGGTCGCGTGTTGCAACCGCAAAGTTCCAGCGGCCCGAACGAAGGCAATGTCACCATTGCCAGCTACACGACCACGAGCGGTCAGTATGGCGACGCCACGTCGTATTCGTTGCAGAAACCGAATTACACATTCGCCGGCACCACACCGACATTTTTCTCCGCCCGCATCGCGCCGCAACTCGTCGGCCTCGGTCTGCTTGAAGCGGTGAGCGAAACCAACATCATGGCTTTGGCCGATCCGAGTGACGCGAATGCCGACGGCATTTCGGGTCGTGTCCAAACGATTCTCGACCCGGAGACCGCGCAACAACGGCTTGGTCGCTTCACTTACAAAGGCGGGAAGGCGCGGCTCAGTCATCAAATCGCCGCCGCACTGAACAGCGACATGGGCGTCACCACTTCCGTCTTTCCGATTCTTGATGGCGAAACAAACAGCGTCGCCCCCGAACTCTCTGCCGCCGATCTCGACAAGATGATGCGCTACGTCGCTCTGCTCGGAGTGGGAGCGCGTCGCGATCTGACGAATGCACAAGTGTTGCAAGGCGAGCAATTGTTTGCCACTGCGCAGTGCATCAAGTGTCACGCAACGACGCTTGTCACGAGTGCGTATCATCCAATGACTGAACTTCGCAGCCAGACCATTCATCCGTACACCGACCTGTTGTTGCACGACATGGGCGCAGGGTTGGCCGATAATATGGGCGAAGGCGCGGCCACGGGTTCGGAATGGCGCACGGCACCGCTTTGGAACATCGGCTTCACCGCAGGGGTCAGTGGTGGAGAAGCGTATCTCCACGACGGACGCGCTCGTACTCTGGAGGAAGCCATCCTTTGGCACGGCGGGGAAGCGGAGGCATCGAAAGAAGTTTTCCGCACTATGTCGGCTGCCGACCGCGCCGCGCTGATCAAGTTTTTGAAATCATTGTGAAG
>JAYUAV010000042.1:0-3918 GCA_043741175.1 Verrucomicrobiota bacterium | reverse complement strand
ACGAACCTGACCGCTCTCGGATTCTTGACTGTCGGCGAGCGGTTCATGGGTATGCAGCAAGACGTGGTCAATGACCGGATCGACGTGGTGACAAAAAGTTTCCTCGGCCTGACCGTTTCCTGCGCGCGTTGCCACGATCACAAGTTCGATCCCATCCCGACGAAGGATTATTATTCTCTGCACGGCATCTTCGCCAGTACGGTTGAGCCGCAGGTGGAAACCGTCATCCAGAAAATTCCCAACACTCCAGAGTACAAAGATTACTACAAGAAGCGCACCGACCTGGAAGCAAAGCGCGACGAGATCGAAGCGAAGTTTCAAGCCGCGCGGCGCACTCGTGACCGCGACCAGATTCGGATGTTGCAACGCGAGCAGCGAGAGAACGCCGGACAAACCACGCGCCTCGAAATGACCCATCCTGGCGCAGTGGTGCGCGCGATGGCTGTGCAAGATGCAGGTCGCCCTCGCAACTCGCCGGTGTTCATTCGTGGCGAGGCAGAGAACAAAGGCGACATCGTCCCGCGGCAGTTTTTGGAAGTCATCGCCGGAGCGACACGCCAGCCATTCACCAATGGCAGCGGTCGCCTTGAACTCGCTCATGCCATCGTCAACAAGAGCAACCCACTCACGCCGCGCGTGATGATCAATCGCATCTGGCAACATCACTTCGGTGCGGGCATCGTCAGCACGCCGGACGATTTCGGCACGATGTCCGAGCCACCGAGTCATCCGGAGTTGCTGGATTATCTGGCGACGCGATTTCAGGACGAAAGCTGGAGCATAAAAAAGATTCACCGCCTCATCATGCTTTCGAGCGTGTATCAACAGACCACAACAGACAACCCGCGTTACGCGCAAGTTGATCCCTACAATCGCCTGCTCTGGCGCGCGAACATCCAGCGGCTGGAGTTTGAATCGTTGCGCGACTCGCTGCTTGCCATCGGCGGCTCGCTGGATCCCAAACTCTACGGCAGGCCGATTGACTTGGAACGCAATCTGGACTCCACACGGCGCACCATCTACGGCGTGGTGGATCGCTCCGATCTGCTGGATGCGTTTGTGAATTTTGATTTTGCGAATCCTGACATGGTGAATGGAAAACGCTACGAAACGAGCGTGCCGCAACAGGCGTTGTTCCTGATGAACAGCCCCGTCGTCATCGAACAGGCGAAGAAGCTCGTGGCCCTGGATGAATTTTCCGAACTCACGAATGACACCACGCGCATTGAGTTTCTCTACGAACGCATCTACCAACGCCTGCCGCAACGTGCAGAGGTTCAACTCGGATTGGATTTTATGGCTCAAGCGCCTTTGACGGAAAAGTTCGTCAAAAAAACCGCCCCGACTCAAGCCCGCCCTGCAACACGACAGGAACGGCGACAAGAATTGATCCAAGAAAAGCGGGCTGAAAAACTTGGCGGTAAAGCTCCGAACAATCAGCAACCTAAGAAACGCGCTCCGCTCACCGGTTGGCAGGAATACGCGCACGCCCTCCTGCAAGCGAACGAGCTATCGTTCGTGAATTGAGTCGAAGGTTTAGCCACAAAAAGCACAAGAGGCACAAAGGAAGAAACCAAATCCACTCGTCAGGTTGAGAAACAATTTTTATTCTTCCCGGTTTTGTGTCTCTTCTGCCTCTTTGTGGCAATACATCCCCCGATCTTAAAGATTGGTTCTGGAAGAGCTGTAAGCCGATTTCTGTCTGCACCCTTGCGAGTGGAGAGAATCATTTGTCTTAGCAGCCGATACCCGAAACCTGTCTGCTTTCGCAGACACGGAACGAGCCGCTCCTCGGTTTCCTATTTGGCCTTGCACCCGATGGGGTTTTCCGTGCCGCGTCGCTTGCGCTCCGCGCGGTGGGCTCTTACCCCACCTTTTCACCCTTACCGGCGTCGCTTGCGCAACACCGGCGGTATATTCTCTGTGGCACTATCCGTCGGGACGACTCACGCCGTCACCTCCCGCGTGTATCTCCGGCTGAACCGGAGTTACGCGGCATCGCGCCCTATGGTGTTCGGACTTTCCTCCCGCGACTTGCGCCGCGAGCGATTCTCCGCCCTCCCAGAACCAATCACACGCTAGAGAAAATTTAAGCCACGCTCAAGCAGCGAAACACCTTGATAGAATTTTACCAGTCGCCGCAAAGTGGATGCGTGGTCACCGCCACCTCGCTCGATCATAGTGAATTCAACACTCACTCACGCCGCAGCCGCGTGCATCATCGGCAGCAACTGAGAAACAGGCGGCCCCGGCGGCATCAGCGACACCAAACCTTGCGAGATCGCGAACCGCGTCAGCCCGGCGATGCTGTGGATGTCCAGCTTGCGCATGATGCGTTCGCGATGCGTCTCCACCGTTCGCACGCCGATGTTCAGCGTACAGGCGATTTCTTTGTTGCTCAAACCGTCCGCGATGTGGAGTAACACCTCCCGCTCGCGAGGAGTCAGGCGCATGATCGGCACTGCCTGCTCGCCATTGTTGCCACACACCACATGATTCAACGCCACTCGCGCCACGTCCGGACTGAAGTGCGATCCGCCGGAGTGAACCGTTTCAATAGCCTGAATCAATTCCTCGGTTGGTGCTTCCTTGATCACGAAACCACGCGCGCCGCATTGGATGATACGCATCACGTAATCCGTATTCGCATACATTGAGAGGATGAGTACCTTGACTTCGGGCATCTCGCGTCGCAACAGATCGGTCACGGCCAGACCATTCATCTGCGGCATATCAATATCCATGAGCACGATCTCCGGCTTCAACTCGCGAGTCTTGTTCAATGCCTCGCGACCATCGCAAGCTTCACCGATAATCTGGAAGCGAGGTTGCTGCGAAAAGCACATGATCAAGCCACGGCGTACAATCGGGTGATCGTCCACGATCAAGAGTCGAATCTGTTCGTTCATAAATGTGTGGTAAGGAATTGCTGAGGGATGTTGATTAGGACTGAAAGTTTTCCGGACGGGGAGATTGCCTGTCGCACACAAGAGACTGAACCGGTGCTTTAGCCTTAGCTAACAAGAGAGAGCGCTTTGCTAGAAAGCAGATTCGATATCCCATGCCGATCAGGCAAATCACTTGAAGTGCCAGAATGTTGACCAACCAGATGTGAGACGTTTCCATTTTGTTTCTCCCTGTTCTGAATCCGATTCATTGTTGAATCGTGTAAAACACATACGCCCCATCCGGCATCACAACAACGAGGGAACTCCTGTCCTAAACGTCCGGTGATACACAGAGGTGGGAGACCGGGGGAAATCCGGTGGGGAACACCGAGCATTACTCGGCACTTGTGCGCCTGAGAAGGCAAGAGGAAGGAGCGGTGGAAGTCCGCTCCCATGCGGTGAAGAGCCGTGCGGAATCAAACGGTAACTGCGTCGACGCAAGGCGGGGTGGAGAGCAACGGAACGAGCCGTAACACAGACCTGGCCGGAGGCGGGTTGCGGTGAACTCGATACGGTCGGTGTGGACGGGCGAGCCATCGAGCGAGTGGCGAAGCCAGTCGGGGCGGGCATCAATTCGCCGGCAGCCGGACGAACTCCGGTCGTCGCACCGAGGGTTGGAGACGGAATGACGGGATCGCGGGAGCGGACGAACAAACCGTGGCGCACTTCGGGCGGGGCATGAAATGGCCGCGCAAGAAGAGCCTTGAGAAGATGTGAGACCGCATCCGAGAAAAGACCTCGCGACTGGATGGACGAAGCCTGAGCGAGATGGTGAAAGACGTGAACCGGAGTCTGCGAGGCTGGTATGAATACTACCAGCAGAGCAAAGCGAACACGTTTGGAGCGATGGACGGGTATGTGAGACGGCGGTTGAGAAGTCTGCTGCAATGGCGGTTGGATGGGCGGGGCAAAGGGATCGGAGACACCCATCAACGCTGGCCGAATAAATGGTTTGCGCGCTGTGGGCTGA